>JANQEV010000127.1 GCA_028278145.1 Chromatiales bacterium
GGTGTAATTGCCAGCGGCAAACAGTGGTTCTACCACCGGGGTCAGCTCTGTAACCTTATTGTGCAACTGACGCTCTGCCTCCTCCTCAAAGATACCGGCGTCTGGCTGCTGTGCATACTCTTCCTCGCTCTTACGCAAGATGTTACGGATGCGCTTGTTGGCAGCAGAGAGGCTTTCTGCCTCTGGTAGTTTACGAAACTCGGTAACCGCTTTTACTCTCTGATCAAAGTCAGCCGGCCTGGTGGGACGACAGGCCAGAACAGCATCTATAACATCTGGGGTAATGCCACGGTCTGTATAGTAGGCCTTGAGTCGATCCATCATGTAATCGAACACATCGTCCACGGCAGCATCGGCTGCTACTTTATCGGCAAGTCCGGTGGCTGCCAGTTGCAACATGGCTTCCAGGTCCAGATCCATGGGAGTCTCGATTATGATACGCAACACACCCAGGGCAGCACGCCGCAGACCAAAGGGGTCTTTTACTCCGGTAGGCTTCTGTCCGATAGCGAAGATGCCCACTATAGTGTCGAGACGGTCGGCCACAGCGATGGCCCGTCCGCAATCACTGGCAGGCAAATCATCACCGGCATGCTTAGGCAGGTATACCTCCTTCATGGCCATGGCAACCTGTTCGCCCTCGTTGGATCTGGTTGCATAGTAGCTGCCCATGATCCCCTGCAGCTTGGGGAATTCGTTGACCATGTTGGTCATCAGGTCACACTTGCAGAGTTCCGCAGCGCGTCTGGCCAGTGCCGGGTCAGAACCGCTTTGTTTCGCAATGGCCTCGGCCAGAGCCGCCACCCGCTGGGCCTTGTCATACAGACTACCCAGCTTGTCCTGAAACACTACACTCTTTAACCGCTCGCGGTGACTCTCCAGAGGGTGCTTCAGATCCTGCTCCCAGAAAAATGCGGCATCTTTGAAGCGGGGACTGATTACCCGCTCGTTACCTGATCTTACCTGATTGATGTCCTGGCTTTCGATATTGCTGATGGTAATGAAATTAGGGCGCAGGCTTCCGTCCTCGGCCACCACGGGGAAATACTTCTGATGTCCCTGCATGGCCTGGATAAGGGCCTCGGCCGGGACCTCGAGGAAACTTTCATCAAAAGCACCCATAATCGGAACCGGCCATTCGTTGAGGGCACTTACCTCACTCAGCAACTCTTCATCGATAATGGCACGGGCTCCCTGTTCTTCGGCGGTCTGGATTACCAGGCTACGGATCAGCTCCTTGCGCTGTACCATGTCTGCATACACCATGCCCTGTTCCTGCAACTGCATGGGATACTCAGCGGGGCTGCTTATCTCAATGGCATCTGGCCGGTGGAAGCGGTGACCACGGCTGGTGCGGCCGGTCTGCTGTCCCAGGATTTCAGCCGGGATTACCTCGTCACCAAACAGTAGCAAGGCCCAGTGCACTGGACGCACGAACTCTTCGCTGCGGGAACCCCAACGCATGCGTTTGGGAATGGGCAGGGCAGAGAGGGATTTGTTGATAATCTCAGGGACCAGTTCGGATGTGCTCTTGCCGGACTGTTTCTGCTGGAACATGAGCCAGGTACCCTTGGGGGTCTCTTGGCGTTCCAGTTCATCCACGCTAACCCCGCAGGAACGGGCGAAACCCTCGGCTGCCTTGCTGGGGTTGCCGGCGTCATCGAAGGCGGCCTTCAGTGCCGGCCCCTTGCGCTCCACGACTCTGTCCTCCTGGGCGCTAGCCAGCTCTGTCACCACAACTGCCAGGCGCCGGGGTGAGGCAAAACGCTGGATCTGAGTGAAGGCCAGCTCTTCCTGCTGCAGGCCCTGTTCGATGCCCTGCATAAAAGCCAGAGAGAGACGATCAAGTGCGGTGGGAGGAAGTTCTTCGGTGCCGATCTCCACCAGCAGGTCACGGGTATCAGCCATTGGCGACTTCTCCTTCGGCAGCAAGCATGGGGAAACCAAGGGCTTCCCGGCGATCGTAATAGGCCTGTGCCACGGCCCGGGCCAGAGTGCGTACGCGCAAGATAAAACGCTGGCGTTCGGTTACCGATATGGCATGGCGGGCATCCAGCAGGTTGAAGGTGTGGGAGGCCTTCAGGATCTGCTCGTAGGCAGGCAGAGGCAGATCTTTTTCAATCAGCTCCAGACACACCTTTTCACACTGATCGAAATAGCCAAACAGATAGTCCACGTCAGCCAGTTCGAAGTTGTAGGTGGACTGTTCCACCTCGTTCTGATGGAACACATCACCATATGTGACCGGGCCCTGCGGGCCATGGGTCCATATCAGATCGAATACACTTTCCACCGACTGCAGATACATGGCGATTCGTTCCAGGCCATAGGTGATCTCACCGGTAACCGGCCGGCAATCCAGGCCGCCTACCTGTTGGAAGTAGGTAAACTGGGTTACTTCCATACCGTTGAGCCATACCTCCCAACCCAGGCCCCAGGCCCCGAGGGTGGGGGACTCCCAGTTATCCTCCACAAAGCGGATGTCATGTACCAGTGGATCGAGCCCCAGCATCTTGAGTGATCCAAGATACAATTCTTGGATCTCGTCTGGAGATGGCTTCAGTATTACCTGGTACTGGTAGTAGTGCTGCAACCGATTGGGATTTTCTCCATAGCGGCCATCGGTAGGCCGGCGTGATGGTTGTACATAGGCACAATTCCAAGGCTCAGGACCGATAGAACGCAGGAAGGTGGCAGAATGAAAGGTGCCTGCTCCCATCTCCATATCGTAAGGCTGCAGGATGACACAGCCCTGGTCCGCCCAGTATTTTTCCAGGGCGAAGATGAGGCCCTGGAAGGTGGAAACATCCGGGGTATTGGTTGTTGTTGGCGTATTCAAGAATATGGCCTTTGTCTACTGGTCCAGAAACGCGCAAGTATAGCGCTTGCAGGGGTGATTTGGCCATCCTATGTAGCAGCTTAATCTTAGATTCCGGGGTGGGATTTTCAATAGAGGTTATTGAGAACTGTATCCCCGGTTAACTGACATGAAAAAGGGGGCGTCACAGAAAGTGACGCCCCCTTGGAGTAGAATGAAATCCTACTACTATTTTGCTGCTGGTGCGGCCGGTGCTGGTGCTGCTGCTACTGGAGCTGCAGGAGCAGGGGCCGGAGCTGCTGCAGGAGCAGCTGCTGGTACCGGGTATGTCATGCCCGGGACAGTGAACAGGTTCATCAGTGGCTGCATGCTTGCAGGGTTGGCCAGCCACTTCAAGCGTGGTGTGTACCAGTTCAGATCCAGAGGTGCGAACATGGGCTGGTAGAAGGCAGGATTAATCAAGGCGTTGCCCCAGCGTCCTAGAGATTCAAAACTCAGCATGGACAGCATTGGGTTCCAGACGCCTGGATTCATTGGGGCCATCATCCAGTTCATGTACATCATGGGGTTCATGAAGCGCATTCCGGTCCGCATCATCTTGTTGTAATCGGTCGCGTTTCTCATCCAGGTGTCCCACATGACTGGCTCGGTGGAGCACTTCATCATTACGTGTAGGGTGCGTGGATCATTGACCGTGGCCATCAGCTGGGCCATTTTTACTGGGTCTGACATGTAGTCGGCCATTACTTCCATATCGGTGAAGGCCTTCAGATGAGGGCGGATCTTCTCAAACTGTTCCCCAGTGGCGCCCTTACATTCTTGGTAGTACTGCTTAGCCAGTTCAAATTTATGTTCTGGATTAACTGCGTTGGTATCGGCAGCTATCGCCACTCCGATTCCCATAGCCACCCACAGGGCAGCAAATGCTGAAATTAGGATATGTCGAGTGTTCATCGCTCTTCCTCCTGATCAAGAGATTGGTAACCCGGACAGTGTCTGCCCTTCTAAATATAAATGGACGAGTATATTACCATATTATAATAATGAAAGATACCCATTGGTAGTATTACCATGGTCTAGAATGGGTAAGGGACGCTCTGGAGGACCTGAAAGTCTGTTGAACCTCAGGGGAATTAGTTTATCCCTGGCCAAATTAGCCTTAATAATTAGTGGCTTAGTGGCTTAGTGGCTTGTGTCTTGAATTAGAAATACAGTATTCAGCGGTAGCGTCGTAGATACCACCACTCAAACAGGCGTTTTAGCCAGTGGAACAGGCGCATATTTGGCAGGACCAGGTTGTATTTTGGGGTCCGAGCCACCAGCATTCCTGAGCTAAGGGCATCTACGATACAGACCAGTTCTACCCGGAACTGCTTCTTTGGCTCCTCACCTCTCAGCTCAGACAGAAGATTGGTAACGGCGGCTTCGGCCTGTAGTTCGGCCATATGGGCCTGTTTCGGCATCCAGTCTGGCCCGGGGAAGCTGCCGGCATCGCCGGCCACATATACCCTCTCCATACCCTCTACCCGACACTCTTGGTCCGCTCGGATCAGGCCACCCTCAGATCTGGGAAGGTCGGTATTGTCAAACCACTCGTTACCGGTAATTCCCGGCATGAACAGGGTCAGGTGGGATTCAAACTCACCGCCTTCTGTCTGCACACTATTCTCGGTAAAGCCCTTTATTTTGTGCCCCAGGTGAGTCTCTATCCCGCGTTTGTGCATCTCAGTCAATAGTCCGGCTACAGCCTTGGGGCCCAGTCGGTTGCCAGGTGATGGAGCAGGAGTAAAGAAGACGAGTTTGAAATTTTTGCGCCTGCCATCCAGTTGTAGCATGCGATCTATTCCAAACAGGAACTCGAACATGGGTCCACCACGCATGGCAGAGGGTTCTTTGGGGTTGCCGGAAAATCCCATGGCAATGGTGCCACTGTGCATTTGGGCGATCCGGTCTCGAATCATGGTAGCTGCCGGTATTCCATCGCAGGGTGTGATGGTGTGTTCTATGCCGGGTAGTTTTTTTATAAAGCGCCCACCACAGCAGATAATCAGGCCTTCGTTAGTTATCGGGTCCCGGTCAGTTATCACGGTGCGCCCCCCGTCTTCAAGACCGGTAACAGAGGCGGGATAGTGTTCTATCTTCATCCGATGGAGAAACTTATCCAATCGGATTTTTAGCTCATCAGGTTCTCTCAATTTGGGAGGAATCCAGATGGTACCAGGCAGGTAGGTAAATTCTGCTTTGGGAGCAATAAGGGTTATTTCAGCCTTGGGCTCAGCTTGTCGCAGGTTACGTGCTGCGGCCAGTCCGGCAAAACCACTGCCAATTATGCTTATTCTTTTCATGTCAGGTTACTGCCAGAAAATCTTGCGGGGATATGTGGTATTGGATTGGTGAGCGATGCACGGACTAATTCTGAAATCCATACTCCTCGATCATGTCCCCAATTGGTTCCAGTACCTCATCCACTGCTCCAATCAGTTCAAAGCCACTATCAAAAAAGGCCGGGTTAATATCGTTGGAACTCCAGCGGCTTACGGCCTGAAACTGTATGCGTAACTCCTCGTCATCTGGGGTATTCCATCTGATTTCCAGTTCAAAGGTCTGATCAGGTTCGATCGGTTTTTCACTGATCAACATAAAACCACCGGAGTTTATATCTACAATGTGCCCCAGGAGCTGCTCGGTTTTAAGGTCCCAGACCCGAAGATAGTAGATCAGATGACGGCGCTTTATGGTTCTGCGATCAGTGCTCTCTATGTCCTGGGCTTGTTGTTTGTCACCGAAATACATAAATATCTCCTTAGCAGGTAGTTACATAGTAGTAATTATATCCCTATCTGGCTAGCAAACCGCCACCTGGGCCTAGGGCCTTATCCCATCCCACATTACAAGCATGGTATCTACTGCGGCTATTGGCAAGGTCAGGGTAGGCAGATTTCGTTCAGCAGGCGTTCATGCTTCTACCCCTAGAATTATCCATAACAGAGAGTTAAACCCAGGGCCTCCTATTACTGGCGCTGTGTTTGGAGAGTCAGGGAGAACAGCAATGCGTACAAAAAAGCTGATCATTATAGTTGCGGTTGCAGTAATGAGTCTGGGTTTGATGGGGTGCCATGAATATAACCACCGTTACTCCGGCACAGTAGTTTATGGCTGGGATTCTGATCCATACTATTATCCGGGCTACCGCCGTTATCCAAGGTACTACCGTCATCATCGTAGGCATCATCATCACTGGTGATTGCCATGAATCCAGGCTGGTCTGCCATCTCTCATGCTTGGAGGGGTGGCAGGCCTAGCCATAGCCATAAGACTTTAATTACCCTTTCATCTCAGTTTATTGCCTCCCTATTCTCGGCCACTATCAATAATTCATAGTTGTCACGTCATTCCGTATCAGGCGCTCTCGATATTATGTATGCCATTCATCTGCATGGATGCAGTATAATCTCACGCTTGTTTGAATTTTGAAGATATACCATGACTCAGCAACGCAAGGCGGTAGCCCTTATCTCCGGTGGTCTGGATTCACTCCTAGCTGCCCGGGTGGTCCAGGAGCAAGGGGTACATGTAGAGGGGATTAATTTTTTTACCGGATTCTGTGTGGAAGGGCACACCCATGCCATCAGAAAAAAAGACCGTGCCAAGCCCAAGCGCAACAACGCGCTGTGGGTTGCAGAACAGTTGGGTATGAAACTACATATCATTGATATAATCGAGGAGTACAAGCAGGTACTTTTCAATCCCAAGCACGGGTATGGAGCCAATCTGAACCCATGCCTGGATTGCAAGATATTCATGGTTAAAAAGGCCCATGAGTGGATTCGGGATAATGGCTTCGATTTTATCATTACCGGTGAAGTTATAGGTCAGCGACCCATGTCCCAGCGCAAGGACACCATGCCGGTGGTGGCCAATGAATCCGGCGCCGATGATCTGCTATTGCGCCCTCTCTGCGCCAGGAATCTTCCTGAGACCCTGCCGGAGAGAGAGGGCTGGGTAGACCGGGAACAGCTGTTTGATTTCAGTGGACGCACCAGAAAACCACAGATGGCCCTGGCAGAGAAATTTGGGTTTGAGGATTATGCCCAGCCTGCTGGTGGCTGCTGCTTTCTTACCGATGCCCAGTATTCGCAAAAGCTGGCTGATCTGTGGCAGGCACGCGGAGAGAAGAGCTATGAGATGGATGACATCATGTTGCTCAAGGTGGGGCGTCACCTGCGTCCAAGCCCTGACTATAAATTGATCATCTCACGAGAAGAGGGTGAAGGTAATTTCATGCAGGGATACCGTAATCAGTATCTCAGTCTAAAGACCATCAGCCACCCTGGACCGCTGGCGCTGATTGATGGCAAGGTTTCCGAGCAGGATCTACAGCTGGCGGCGCGGATTCTGGCGCGCTATAGCAAGGGTAAAACAGCCGATAGTGTTGAGGTGGAGATCAGAGAGAAGGATGCCACAACCCGTTGTATAAAAGTGGCGCCTCTGGGTCCGCTGGATGTCAAACCAGAGTGGATACTATGAGCCGTATTGTGCTGGACTGTCGACGTATGCTCTGCCCCATGCCGGTGATAAAGGTGCAGAACCAGGCGGCAAATATGGCTCCAGGAGATGAGTTGGAGGCTATTTGTACCGACCCTGGAGCTCTAAACGATATTCCTGCCTGGAGTCGCATCAACGGCCATGAGGTATTAGAGACCCGTACGCAAGGGGATGAGTACATAGTCGTGGTTAGAGTAGGGGAAGATGCCGGGAGCTGATTCACAGAAGCGGGCAAAGATAAGTAAACGGGTTACCCTTCTGGGCGCCCTGGTGAATATCCTGTTGTCTGTTATCAAGGTCGTCTTCGGTTTCATAGCACAGTCACACGCCCTGATCGTGGATGGTGTGCACTCGCTGTCTGATTTGCTGTCTGATGCCATGGTCTGGTTTGCCTCCCATCATGCTCAAGACGAACCAGATGAAAAGCATCCCTATGGTCATGGGCGGTTTGAGACTGCAGCAACCTTGGGATTGGGGGTACTCCTGATCCTGGTAGCAGCAGGTATCGTATGGGACAGTGCTCAACGTTTGTTCAGTCCGGAACAGCTGCTGCATCCGGGAAAGCTGGCCCTGTTTGTAGCTGTTCTTTCGGTACTGATTAAAGAGATCCTGTACCACTACACCATACGTGCTGGTCGTCGTATCGGCTCCAAGATGCTACAGGCCAATGCCTGGCATCATCGTACAGACGCCATCTCATCTATTGTGGTAGTGGTGGGCATAGGCGGCACCATTGCCGGGCTTCCATACCTGGATACCGTGGCAGCAGTGGTGGTGGGTGTAATGATCGCACATGTAGGTTGGGAGCTGGGTTGGCCGGCGTTTGAGGAGTTGATGGATGTCGGCTTGGAGCAGGAGGGTTTGGAAGAGGTAAATGAAATAATCCATTCGGTAGATGGAGTGGATGCCATCCATATGCTAAGGACCAGAAGTATAGGCGGGCAGGTGGCTCTGGATGTGCATATCCTGGTTGAACCTTGGCTGAGTGTTACCGAGGGCCACATGATAGGCCAGACCGTAATGGACCGATTGTTGGAGCAGGTGGATCAGGTTACCGATGTGACTGTGCACATTGATCCCGAAGATGATGAACTGGGAACACCTACCCGTGGCCTGCCTCTACGCAGAGAAACCATGGAAGAGCTTGAACGCAGTTGGAGTGATCTGTCGGAAGCGGGTGATATAGAGCGCACTATTCTGCATTACCGTGATGGGAAGATAGATATTGATCTCTACTTTCCGTTAAGCTGTTACCATGGGGCGCAGGAGTTGGAGGGGCTACGCTCCAGACTGCAGGATAAATTGGAACAGAAGAATCAGTTTCGGGACCTGAACATATTTTTTGGTTAATGCACTATTATGGGGCATGCTTAATATGTCCGCACTATTACAGTGCGTCACAAATAACTGCACGCCTGCAATCGAGGCTTTATCACCTAGTACCAGAACTTAGCTTGTTGGGGCTAAACCCACGCTAGCCAATGGTGATTGCTAGTGTAACCCTTTGCTAAACCAGCAGTTTTTATGTTTCTGGTGGTGCGTTATAGCTGAGATTGAGCCGTGATATGGTCATATGCGGCTTTGGTCTACTACTGCTGGCATAGATTCTGCTATTAACGGTAGAATCGTCCCCCCCATTGGGAATTTTTCCCCAGCATTGTGCTGGAGATGGGCTGGATTTGCCTTTGTTGCATGGTAATGGTGCAACGGGAACAGAGATTTATATTCGTCCTGGATTGGCCGGGACAGGTTTTTTTCAAATCATAATTTAAAGAGTTGGAGAACTAGAGATGGCTTCTAAAGTCCTGAACATGATCAAAGAACACGATGTGAAGTTTGTTGACTTCCGCTTCACCGATACCCGCGGCAAGGAACAGCACGTCTCTATGCCTGCATCTGTAATTGACGAGGAGATGTTTACCGACGGTAAGATGTTTGATGGCTCCTCTATCGCTGGCTGGAAAGGCATCAACGAGTCTGACATGATCCTGATGCCGGATGCTGATACCGCTGTTCTTGACCCGTTCAGTGATGAAGTCTCCCTGAATGTGCGTTGCGACATCCTGGAGCCCACCACCATGGAGGGTTACGAGCGTGACCCACGTTCCGTAGCCAAGCGTGCCGAGGCCTATCTGCAGTCCACCGGAATCGGTGATGCGGCCTATTTTGGCCCCGAGCCAGAGTTCTTCGTACTGGATGACGTACGCTGGGGTGCTGATATGTCCGGCGCCTTCTATAAGGTTGATTCTGAAGAGGCCGAGTGGAACTCCGAGCGTGTATACGAAGATGGTAACATCGGTCACCGTCCAGGCCTGAAGGGTGGTTACTTCCCGGTTCCGCCGGTTGACTCCCTGCATGATCTGCGTGGAGCCATGTGTCTGTGCCTGGAGGAGATGGGGGTACCGGTAGAGGTACACCATCATGAGGTTGCTACCGCTGGACAGTGTGAGATCGGCACCAAGTTCGATACCCTGGTAAAGCGCGCTGACCAGAACCAGATCATGAAGTATGTGATCCACAACGTGGGCCACGCCTATGGTAAGACCGTAACCTTCATGCCCAAACCGCTGGTAGGTGACAATGGTTCTGGTATGCATGTACACCAGTCTATCTTCAATGGTGGTGAGAACCTGTTCGCCGGTAACCAGTACGGTGGACTGTCTGAGGAAGCCCTGTACTACATCGGCGGTATCATCAAGCACGCCCGCGCCCTGAATGCGTTTACCAACGCCTCCACCAACTCCTACAAGCGTCTGGTTCCTGGCTTCGAGGCTCCGGTAATGCTGGCATACTCTGCACGTAACCGTTCTGCTTCCATCCGTATTCCCTGGGTATCCAGCCCCAAGGCCCGTCGTATCGAGGTGCGTTTCCCGGATCCGACCGCCAACCCATACCTGGCCTTCTCCGCCATGCTGATGGCTGGCCTGGACGGCATCCAGAACAAGATCCACCCGGGTGAGGCCATGGATAAGGATCTGTATGATCTGCCTGCTGAAGAGGCCCTGGCCATACCGACCGTATGTCACTCCCTGGATCAGGCCCTGGAGGCCCTGGATGCCGACCGCGAGTTCCTGAATGCCGGCGGTGTATTCACCAATGACCTGATCGATGGTTACATCGAACTGAAGATGGAAGAGGTTACCCGTATGCGTATGACCACCCATCCGGTAGAGTTCGATATGTACTACAGCTGCTGATATTTCAGTCTAGCCACAGGTACAAAAACGCCCCCATCCGGGGGCGTTTTTTTATGTACAGGATGTAGGGCAGAAAACTGCTCCTGCGTTTTCTGCATTTCCGCCGTCCATGGCGGTCATATGTGTTAAATGTTGATGTCTGTTTGTGAGAGATCAGTGTGCCCATGGACGATGTGTAGGACATACAAGTGTCGCGGGAGGCCATGGATGGCCGTAGTGACCGGACATGAGCATGGAATATGCTACGTTTATCGGAAAAACGGCATGGCCGGTCCCTATACTCTATTGTTTGCTAGGCGGTGCTGGTCTATGCTCGGACTATGAGGACACACTTCCTTATTCTGCTGATGATGCTGAGTTTTTCTGCGTATGCAGGGATCTACAAGTGGGTGGATGATCAGGGTAAGGTGCACTATTCAGACAAGGTGCAAAAAGGTGCTGAAGAGGTGAATCTGCCTGCAGCCGTTACCTATACTCCGCCAAAGATCGGTACATCCTCGGATGACGAAAAACCCGATACAGCAGACCAGCCTGTAGAAAAACAGGGCTATACGGAAATGACCATCGTACAGCCCAAGATGAATGAGACTATTCGCAGTAACTCTGGAGATGTTCCAGTCAGCATAGATCTGAAACCAGGTTTGCAGCGTGGCGACACTATCACTCTCTATCTGGATGGCAAGGAGGTACTTAAGGGTAGTACACAAACCACTGTAACCCTTACCGGTATAGATCGCGGCTCCCACACCTTGCGGGCCACTGTATTTGACAAGAATGGAGTGGCAGTAATCAGTTCCCGTTCTGTCATCTTTCATCTGCATATAGAGGAAGATAAGTCCACACCACCGACTATAGATAACAGTGAGGCCTTTAAGCCAGATTATCCTGGAATTGAATCCAAGCCGGAAGAAAAGGCCGATTTCGACAAGGATTACAAGGACAAGTTTGATAAAGACTTTGACAGTTCCGGTACCTATAAGGACAAGGCAAAGGATTTCAAAACTGGTGTTCCCGCATCCAAAGGGACCTTCTCTCCAGGGACCACCTACAAACCCAACTACATCCAGAAATAGTAGTTGGTGCTGCAATCAGGCACCATTATGGTGCATACTATCTAGAGAGCTATTATAACCCTGCCCTCATTGCCACGATATTGGTGTTTTAGTGAGCGCTGCTAAGGGGTTATGGCCCTAATCCAGTGTAATTTCACGCGGTTTGACCTCTTCACGAATTGGTTCGTTTATTGCTAGTACATTTGCATGATCGATAAGACAGAGTCACAGGAAGAGTATGGCAACCAGGTTTTAGAGAACCTTAGCTTCGCCATTCTGCTGTTTGATAAGCAGTTGTATCTGCAATATATGAATTCTGCCGCGGAAGTGCTGTTTGCGGTAAGTGCCAGGCATATGGTAAGGCAGAGGGCAGGTGATCTGATCCAGTGCAGTTCTGGTTTGGATGAGGATAGTCTGGCAACAGCATTGAATAGCGGGCGTCCGTTTACCGAGAGAGAGATTAGTCTCAGGCTGCAAAATGGCGAATCGGTTACGGTGGATTGCACAGTCTTACCCATCACAGATGATAAGGGCGAAGATTATCTGATGCTGGAATTGCACCACATAGATCGCCAGTTGCAGATCAGCCGGGAGGAGCATCTGCTGAATCAACATGCTGCGGCACGCGATCTCATCCGGGGCTTGGCCCATGAGATAAAAAATCCTCTGGGAGGACTGCGCGGGGCGGCACAGCTACTGGAAGATGAGCTGGATGACCGCTCATTACAGGAGTATACCCAGGTCATCATCAATGAAGCTGACCGTCTGCAGGCACTGGTGAACCGGATGTTGGGTTCGCATCGACTACTGGAGTTGTCCTGGATAAATGTGCACATGATCCTGGAGCGTGTACGTTCCCTGATGGTGGCCGAGTATGGAGACAGCCTGCAGATCAAACGGGACTTCGACCCCAGTATTCCTGAACTGCATGTGGATAGCGACAGAATCATCCAGGCCATCCTGAACATCGTGCGCAATGCTGCTCAAGCCGTAGGTGATAAGGGAGATGGAGAGATTACTCTGCGCACCCGAATCATGCGCCAGTTCACTATTGGTAACGTATGTCATCGTCTGGTGGTGTTGATAGAGATAGAGGACAACGGCCCCGGGATCCCGGAAGAGATCAGGGAGAAGATCTTTTATCCCATGGTTACATCAGGGGGCAATGGAATGGGGCTGGGCCTATCCATTACCCAGTCGCTGATCCATCAGCATGGAGGGTTGGTTGAATTTAACACTGAGGACGGCAAGACAGTTTTTCGTGTAATGCTGCCATTGGAGAAACAGGGTGGGTAACACACAGCAAGTATGGGTTATTGATGATGACCGCTCCATTCGCTGGGTCTTGGAAAAGGCCCTGCACAAGGCACAGATGGAGGTCAGGAGCTTTCCCTCTGCAGAAGGGGTGTTGGAGGAGCTCTCTTTCGGGCTGCCGGATGTGGTAGTAACCGATGTAAGAATGCCGGGGATGGATGGTCTGTCTCTATTGGCCCAGGTGCATGAGGCATACCCGGATTTGCCGGTAATTATAATGACCGCGCATTCAGATCTGGACAGCGCAGTTGCGGCATTTCATGGTGGCGCCTTTGAATATCTGCCCAAGCCATTTGATGTGGATGAGGCTGTGGAACAGGTGCGGCGTGCCTGCAGACACTCGCAAGGAGTGGCATCTGCACAGGCAGAGGCCACTCTGGAGAGTCCGGAGATCATTGGTGAGGCACCGGCGATGCAGGAGGTGTTCCGCGCTATTGGTCGGCTGGCCCGGTCCAGCATCACGGTCTTGATCAACGGCGAATCCGGTACCGGCAAGGAGCTGGTGGCGCAGGCTCTGCACCGGCACAGCCCGCGCGCATCCGGACCATTTATCGCTCTGAATATGGCGGCAATTCCCAAGGATCTGTTGGAGTCAGAACTGTTCGGGCATGAGCGGGGTGCATTTACCGGGGCCCAGGTACGGCGAGAAGGCAGATTTGAACAGGCAGATGGCGGCACCCTGTTTCTGGATGAGATAGGAGACATGCCGGCCGAACTGCAGACCCGCCTGCTGCGGGTATTGGCAGATGGAGTGTTCTATAGAATTGGTGGTCATGAGGCGGTAAAGGTCAGTGTACGTATCATCGCCGCTACCCATCAGGATCTGGAGAAGTTGGTGGAGGCCGGGCGTTTTCGGGAGGACCTGTTCCATCGCCTGAATGTAATACGTATTCACATACCCTCACTGCGTGAGAGAAGAGAAGATATCCCGCTGTTGATGAAGTGTTTCCTGTCCCGGGCGGCAACAGAGTTAGAAGTGGAGGCCAAGACCCTGCTTCCGGAGACCGAGACAGAACTTCAGAATATGGCCTGGCCGGGAAACGTACGCCAGTTGGAAAACACGGCACGTTGGCTGACGGTGATGGCCTCCAGCAATGAAATCCATATTGAGGATCTGCCCCCGGAACTGCATACAGATGAGAGTTCGTCGGCAACCGATGACGACTGGTGTGGTGGACTACACAGTTGGGCAAGACACCGGCTCAGCCAAGGACAGGAAGCAATCTTGGATGAAGCGGTACCCCAGTTTGAGACCATAATGATCTCTGCTGCGCTAGAGCATACCGGTGGACGGCGTCTGGATGCTGCCCGCCTTTTGGGCTGGGGTAGAAATACCCTGACGCGCAAGATCAAGGAGTTGGGCTTAGAGGTAGATTGAGATTCCTAAGATAATTGCCTTCCGAAATATACTGATTGTATAATGCGGTCCCATAAATGGCTCATGGCTTAAGGCCCTGAACCATTTACATTCAAGGAAACAACAATAATCAGGGGAATCAGAATGACTGGAAGCATTCTTAGGAAGTTTTTGGGAATATGTGTAGTAACAGCAGTACTTTTTGCTCCACTTACAACGTTTGCCGCAACACAAATTCAGCTTGATTTTCGTACTTGGATTCTAGAAACCTCTGGGCCGTCTCCTCTCGCAGTTGGAGATGAGGTTTTTGGTCATGTGCAGATTGATCAGAGCGACTTTCTCGGCTCAAGTACAGAAAACATGGACTTTCTTGGTGGTGCACCCATGACGATCAATGTATTCCAGGGTGCAAGTACCTTTGGTTGGGCTCAGGAAGTTGGTCCAGGTTGGTCGCAGTCATCTCCAGGCTTTGCTTCCGCAGTTTCCCTGATCAACAATTACACCTTGGGACCAGGAGACATGGCCGGTTTTCCTGGATATGTAGATAACATAATGTTTCCGAATCTACCTTCAGTTGGAGACACCATTGATGTTCTTATAATCTCAGTCTTTGGTGATAATCTACTAACTGCGCCTGAGGTCGGCTCGTTCAATCTAGGGTTCATCTTTGATGCAGCAGATGGAATCGTTACTGGTACCAGCTTGGCTGATGTTGCAGCAGATCAGATTCTCACCGGAGCAATTTATCATGAGTTTTTCGCCAACCGCATGTTGAATAACGATGCGATGACCACGATTTGGGAGGCGTCTGCCCCTGTGCCAGTACCAGCTGCTGGATTGCTCTTTGCAAGTGGGCTTCTAGGGTTGTTAGGTCTCCGTCGGAGAAAAGCTGCCTGATCCATCAGATCAATTTGCTAGTTGATAGGGATGCAAGTGCATCCCTATTTTTATGCCTGAGCAACTGGGTATAATGTTGAATATATTGATTGTGGAGAGTAGGGATGGAAATAAGCAGTATTGTGCTTCCAGGCTCGGAGGTTGAGAGTATCAGGCGTGAGGGTGACAATCTGATCCTGCGCTTTGGACGGGCCTATATTATCAAGACCATCAGCGGCTCAGAGGAGCGTACCAAATGGTGGCAGGCAGGTGACCTGGTGTTTGAGCAGGCCGAGGTGGAGGGCGAGCTGCCCGAGTGCCCCGCCGTATGTGCCGGTGGTGATGTGGGTGAGAATATATACACCTATCGCGATATGATTCAGATCCCGATGCAGGGAGAGGGCCAGGGCCATTGTGATCTCGGTTTTGAAGGCACCGATGCCAGGCTAAAGGTCAGGTCAGCCCGGGTGCGTCTGAAGCTGGAAGACCGCCCCCGCTATATTGAGCATATTAAACCGCAATAGCCCAGAGATTACCCTCGTAAAAATACCAAGAACGCAAAGATACTTTAAAACTGTTTCCAATGGTTCTCTTGGCGTGCTTTGCGTCTCTGCGCGAGTATCTAAATATGGCTAACCCGAAGTCAGTCAGGTAGGCCGGGATAAGCGAGAGCGTTCCCGGCAAAGCGTTATTTAAATATCCAACCAATAGCCAGAATGCTCTTGCTTATTCTGGCCTACGGACAGTGATGTCTATTTCATCGAAGCCAACCGGTGAGCCGCTCGGGTGGTTTCCGGCAGGCGGTACCTCGTGGTACAGGCCAATACCATCCTGATTGCGCTTTCCAGGCTGATCCTATGGCCCGAAGAAACATAGAGCGGTTTCACTCCGCTACGGCTTCGCACCACGGCACCAATCGTCTCCTCACCATCCTTCAATGGCACCCAGCAACCCTTATCTAACCCAAGTTCATCATGGCTGCCGGTAAGACGGGACTTGGCTGCGCCGAGGCTGGGGATGTCAGTGAGCAGGCCCAGGTGACATGCCAGGCCAAACCTGCGGGGATGGGCAATGCCCTGCCCGTCACATAGTAGCAGATCAGGCAGCCTATCCAGTTTCTCCATGGCTCCCAGTACTGCTGGGATTTCACGAAAAGAGAGCAGTCCAGGGACATAGGGAAAGGTTGTGGCTATACGAAATACAGCCTGCTCTATCTTGATGAGAGAAGGAAATTCCAGTGTTACCACTGCTGCCCGGGTTATCTTGCCAGAGTCTTCAAAGCCCACGTCCACACCAGCAACCAGTTGCACCTTGCCTAAACGGTCTTCTGTTTCAATGAGTGATTGCAATTGTCGCTGCAGTCTAACCGCTTCTTTTGGTGACAAATCCCAGGGGTGGAGATGTTGAATTTGCACTTAGTGAGTTGCTGATTAAATTAGTGATGATGCCATCATGGAGTTATTTAGAGGCTTTCATCGGCTGTTGGATGGAAATGATCTGTTTGAGGATGGATGGGTTATCCCACTCTCGGGTTCCAATCGCCAGATAGTAGATTCGTCCCTCACCATCTAAAACATAGGTGGTTGGTAAGGAGCGTGCCGCCCACGCCTCCATTACTTCTGATTTCGTATCCAGCAGCAGGGGAAAGGTGACAGGCATGCTCTGATGGAAATTCTGCACCCGATCCCTGGTCTCACCCACGCCTACAGCAAGTACCGGGATATTATACTTTGCCAGCCAGTTGGCTGCTCGTTGCATGGATGGCATCTCGGCACGGCAGGGGGAACACCAGGTGGCCCAGAAATTAACTACTACCACTCTGCCTCTATAGTCAGCCAGGGCATGCTGGCGACCGTAAATATCATCAAGGATAAATTCCGGTGCCACAGGGTGAAATTTCAGTGGTGTCAATTTCTTACTGGACGAGTATGCGTTGGTGCTGATGAATAGCAGTGACACCAGTAGGGCTGTGATCAAATATATGAGTGCTTCTTTTTTCGTAAACATATGGCTGCTGTTGATCTCCAGTTTGCATGCTACAGGGTAAGCAGAGTTTCTGTTTCTTCTATCTGCTCCTGAGCAGCTTCCAGTATGGCGAGGCTATGGTGCGGGGTCAACTCCCCCAGGTTAAGACGCGGCATGGCCGGGACCTGGTCCAGGGGGGGTACAGCCAGGGCGTGATCAGTGCCGACAAAACTGTGTAGCTGTGCAACAATAAGCAGGTCACAATAGTCTGGAGGCCCATCGCTGCGGCGCATCCAGTCCTCAGCCTCTTTTGCGGCTTCTATGTATTCATCAGCAAAGCGCCAGGATCTCAGGATGCGACCGCCAAATGAACCGCGCAGCTCGTGGATGGCAAGGTCTACTGCTGCTGGATCTGAGGCCATCTCCGGGTAGCTTGCGGCATTGTTGAGGATGGCAGCCACACCGATGTCGTGTAGTAGACCAATAGACATGGCCTCGTCAGGATTAAACTGCTTGTACTGTTTGGCCAAAACGTAGCATATAGCCGCTACCCTTATGCTGTGTCTCCAAAGATCATGCATGCGCTGGTTCAGCACATCTGATTTGGTCTGAAACAGGTCGCGCATGGTGTAATTCACCACCAGGTTATGGGTTACCCGGAGTCCAAGGCGTACCACTGCCGAGGTGCAGCTCTCCACAGGATTGAGCGATCCATAAAAGGCGCTGTTTGCAGCCTTTACGATCTTGGCAGTGACCGCAGGGTCGCTCTGGATGATTCTGGCAATGGTGTTGGCATCACTGGATTCATCCTGGATGGCGTGGCCCAGTTTCGATGCTACCTCCGGAAGTGACGGTAGGTTCAGCCGATCAAGTTGCAGGTCCTGTTCCAGTTGTCTGCTGAGGCGGTTGGTGATACCACGCTCTACCGTACTCTCCTCTTCCCCCACCTCATAGCCGTCAGGAAGCCCCGTGGGCGCTTGGCTGGCTACGGATTCGTAAATCAGGAAGTTGTCAATGCAGATATAGGCTACATCGCTTAGGCAGCTGACCTGAAATTTGCGTGGCAGCAATTGGGATAGCGGATGTTTTACATCCCCTGCACTGGTATCGAGGACCTTGATCTTGCCATCTGCCGCGGTGAGTTGAACCTTGCCGTCGACCAGGTAGTAACTCTGTTCATCATTGCTGCCTAACTCGATCAGGGTACTGCCGGCCTGGGCATAGGATATCTCTATGCTGTTGGCAAGTAGCTCAAGCTGTTCCCTGCTCCATTCATTCAATGGAATGAACTTGCGTAATAAGCTTATTTCAGGCCTTACCTTGAATGAGTCTGGCATATGTCTACGAAGCGCCTATTTGTGTTTGTTGTTCTGTTTAGATGATTTCTGGTCCCTGGTATTTCTACCAGTCATCTTAACATTTGACTTGATTCAGCGTATTTAGTTGCAGGCTGCCGGTAAGTTCTGTAACGGAGTTTAGCTCATGACGGGCCAGATAGTCACTGATCCCCTGGTTAATCTTGTTACATATTAATGGGTCGTAGAATAGGGCGGTACCAACCCCAACCGCGCTGGCACCGCAGATCATGAATTCGATGGCATCTTCAGCACAGCTGACGCCCCCCTGACCGATGATGGGGATATCGTGTTCCTTACACACCTGGTAAACCTGGTGCACCTTGAGTAGTGCAACGGGTTTAATCGCTGGACCTGAGAGGCCGCCTTGGTTATTTCCTATGATAGGCCTGCGTTGCTCAGCATCTATGGCCATTCCCATCAGGGTGTTGATAGCAGAAAAGGCATCACTGCCAGCTTCAATACAGTGACGGGCATTATCTGCTATGTCGGTCTGATTGGGAGACAGTTTGGTAATCAGGGGTTTTTGGGTCACTCTGCGACATGCTTCGACCACCCGAGCCGACATCTCCGGATCGTTTCCAAAGGCGGCACCGCCTTTTTTTACATTGGGACAGGATATATTGATCTCGATAGCGGCCACTGGTGAATCGTTGAAGCGTTCGGTGACTTTTACATACTCTTCTATGGTGGAGCCGGATACGTTGGCGATAAAATTGGTTTCAGAAAAATCCAGTTGCGGCAGAATCTCATCCACTACGAAATCCACCCCGGGATTCTGCAGGCCGATGGCATTGAGCATACCGGTATTGGTTTCGTAGATACGGTGGGGAGGATTGCCCAGACGCGCTTCACCCGTAGTTCCCTTGAGGCAGACAGCCCCCACATCCCGGTTGGAAAACCCTTTTACCCGCGTATACTCTTCTCCGAAGCCAACGCAACCGGAAAGCAGTACCAGTGGATTTGCCAGCTTGAGACCGCAGAGTTCCACCGCCAGGGGTGAGTTGTTGTTATTCATTAGACCGAGATACCTCTCCAAATATGTTTAACGTCGTATTGTACCAACCAGAGATACCGCCCAACACCGGAAATATCATTCGCCTCTGTGCCAACAGCGGTAGTTCTCTGCATCTGATTCACCCGTTGGGATTCTCTCTGGATGAGAAAAGTCTGCGCCGTGCCGGGATGGATTACAGGGAGCTTGCGAACATGCAAGAGTATACGAGTATGCAGGACTATCTGGAACAGCAGGAAGCTAGCCGTATATTTGCCTGCTCTACCCGGGGGCGGCAGGACTACACCGAGGTTGCCTACCAGCCGGGTGATACCCTGCTGTTTGGTCCCGAGACCCGTGGATTGCCACAGGAGATGCTGGATGCCATGCCAGCTGAGCAGTTAATCAGGATTCCCATGTGCCCTGACAACCGCAGTTTGAATCTATCCAATGCGGTGGCGATTATTCTGTATGAAGCCTGGCGCCAGCAGGGTTTTGCTGGTGCAGAGCGATAACACTGGGTGTCGCCAAGTTAGGGAGTATTACCTATTCCGCTTCCGGTCTCTGGCTTCTCCCCAGCAGGTGATGTACTGCCTGTTTGGGATCAAGGCCTTCATACAATACACGATAGGTCTGTTCAGTTATTGGCATCTCAATGCCCAGTTCCAGAGCCTTGGTGTGGATTACACGGGCAGCCTCTACGCCTTCAACTTCCTGGCCTATATCCTGTTTAGCCTCTTCAATACTCTTTCCAGCTGCCAGGGCGAGACCCATACGCCGATTGCGGGATTGGTTGTCGGTACAGGTAAGGGCCAGGTCACCCAACCCGGCCAGACCCATAAAAGTGTCCTGTTGACCACCCATGGCCATTCCCAGACGCATTATCTCGGCCAAACCCCTGGTTATCAGTGCCGCCCTGGTATTGGCGCCGAAGTTCAGGCCGTCAGCAATTCCGGCGGCAATGGCCATGACATTTTTAGCAGCACCGCCGATCTGTACTCCAATAATGTCGTCACTATAGTAGGCCCGGAAGCGCTCAGAATGCAGGTAGCCTGCTACCCGCTTTGCATGTTCCTGAGAAGTGGAGGCAACGGTAACTGCCGTGGGTAGACCCTGCGCTACTTCACCCGCAAAGGTGGGTCCTGAGATAATACCAATGGGTCGGTCCCCCAGGATCTCCTGTGCCACTGTACTCAGCAGCTGGCCGCTCGGCTTCTCCAGTCCTTTAGTGGCCCAACTCAAGGTTGTGCCGCTATCCAGCATTGGTTCGATGGTCTGTAGCAGAGATGGGAAGGCGTGGCTGGGTACCACCACCAGTACCTCCTCTACAGCATCCAGGGCCTGGCTAAGATCTGCGATTGGCTGCAGTCCTTCCGGAAAGGGGAAGCCAGGTAGAAACTGCCGGTTTTCACCATCCCGAAGCAGGGCCTCTATCTCGGATTCCAATCCCCATAGCCTGACCTTGGCGCCATTGCGTGCCAACAGGATGGCCAGAGCCGTACCCCAGGATCCGGCACCCAGGACGGCGATGGCTGGAACTGGTGATGCCATAGGTTTAGTTGGCAGGCTCGGTTGAGCCTTCCTGTATCTGCTGTATGTGTTGTTGAAACAGGTGATCAAAGTTGACCGGAGTCAGCAGCAGTTGTGGAAAGCCGCCTTTGATGACCAGATCTGAGACTACTTCACGGGCGTACGGAAATAGAATGTTAGGACAGTAGGCCCCAAGCATCGGGCCCATCTCCTCATTGGAAAAACCCCTTAAAGTAAAAATGCCGGCTTGCTGTACCTCCACCAGATAGGCGGTCTTGTCACCAAGCTTGGTGGTTACGGTAACGGCCAGAATTACCTCAAAGGCATCGTCGCCCAGCTTGTTCACCTCACTGTTAAGGGAGAGATTGGACTCCGGTTTCCACTCCATGGTGAAAACATCTGGTGTATTCGGAGTTTCAAAGGAGAGATCTTTGGTGTAGATGCGCTGAAGATCAAATTTGCGGTTGTCTTCTGCCTGCTGTGCATTGTCGGACATCTTTAAGGTTCCATGTTTTTTGTTTAAAAGAGAGAGAAGTTTGTTTACTTACGGCTGACCGGTAGGTTGGAGCTTTGCCAAGCCAGGATTCCACCCTTGAGGTTATAGACCTCATCAAAGCCATGGGCGGATAACATCTTACAGGCCCCGGATGATTGGGCTCCGGAACGACAGGATACAATGACCGGTTTATCCTTATGCTTTTCCAGCTGATTGAGCTGAGTCTTAAAGCTGCTCATGGGAATGTTGATGGCGTTGATGATGTGTGCCTTGGAGTAGTCACCAATGGGGCGAACATCCACCACCACGGCATCTTTACGGTTTATGAGTTCTGTAGCCTGCTGGGGACTGACTGTGCCTTTCCCCCCCATATCGGCCATTATGTTCTGGGTCAGGAGAAAGAGGATCACTGCAAAGGCAGCAACTAGGGCCAGATGGTTTCCGGCAAATTCTAAGAGTTGTTCCATGGTAGTTGGTGTAGCCAAATTATCTGCAAAAGGCTAATTCTACCTTGGAATGAGAAAAACGGAACGGAAAATTACTATCTAGTCCGTATTTGCTGAAATAACCGCTGTAATTATGAAATAGTGTACTCAGGGACGGTGCTGGCAGAACACGTCGCGCATCATACCGATCAGTTTCAGAGTCCTGGCATCACTTACCCGGTAGAAGACCCTATTGGCATCTTTGCGTGAGGTTAGAATCCCCTTGTCTCGCAGAATGGCAAGATGCTGTGAGATGTTACTTTGTGAGGTGCCAACGAATTCTACTATATCCTGTACGCTGACTTCCTGGTCACCCAGGGTGCATAGGATTTTGAGACGCAGCGGGTGAGACATGGCCTTGAGAGAACGGGAGGCGCGTTCCACATCCTCGTCCCGGTCCAGAAGTGCTACGTTATTCTCCGTATCTGCACTACCCATGGCAGGAAAGGGTTGTTTGTGGCTGCTGTATTTCTGGTTCATGTCTCAAATCCTATTTTAAAGAAACATTATACAATAATACGCTTTTTTATTGAATAAGGTAAAACATTATTCACATTATTGTTATTTTTTTCGGGGGGTAATCAGAACAATAATCACTCTAATTTACTATGGTTGTAGGTTGTCCCAGGAGTCAGGTATGGAAAAACTCATGATCTTGAGATTAGGCACAGTTGGGTTGTGGATAATTAATTAGTTAATAATCATATAGTTGTCAGTGGCATTGACAGCTGTGGCTGGCTTTAGAAAAAACAAAGCCTGGGTTATTGTCGGCCAAATCAGCCCAATCGACACATTTTGGCTATCAGTTTTGGCCCACTCCAGGCAAAGATGGTTTAATGGACCGTTGTAGGTCAATTTTGGAGCTTTAGGTATTATGAAATCCGGTCTGAAACCTGTGGTGCTGCTAATTCTGGATGGCTGGGGCTACAGTGAAAACAGGGAATCCAATGCGATCTACAACGCAGATACACCCAATTGGGACCGGTTGTGGAGTGAGTATCCTCATACCCTCATCGGTACCTCAGGATCCAAAGTTGGCTTACCAGGCGGTCAGATGGGTAACTCCGAGGTAGGGCATCTGAATCTGGGTGCCGGACGAATCGTATACCAGGATTTGACCCGGGTCAGTAAAGCTATCGAGGATGGCTCTTTCTTTACCAATCCAGCCCTGGTCAAAGCGGTAAGCGCCGCGCGTGCAAATGCTGGTGCAGTACATATCTTTGGGTTGCTATCACCCGGTGGGGTACACAGTCATGAAGAGCATATTTATGCCATGGTACGGATGGCGGTGCAGGGTGGCTGTGACAAAGTATATGTGCACGCCTTTCTGGATGGCCGTGATACACCCCCCAAGAGTGCGGGCCCGTCACTGGAGCGGTTGCAAGAGGCAATGGACCAGGCCGGTGGCGGAAGGATTGCCACAATCGTCGGCCGCTATTACGCCATGGATCGCGATAATCGCTGGGAGCGGGTGGTTAAGGGTTATGATCTGGTGACTGGAGCCGATGCAGCCTTCACTGCCCCTGATGCCCAGGCGGCGCTTGAGCAGGCCTATGCCCGTGACGAAACCGATGAGTTTGTTCAGGGTACTCGTATTGGGGAGAGGGTATCCATGGCGGATGGAGATTCCGTAGTGTTTATGAACTTCCGCTCTGACCGTGCACGGGAGTTGACCCGCTCGTTTATTGAGCCAGATTTTTCTGAGTTTGAGCGTAAGGTGGCTCCCCAGCTTGGAGCTTTTGTTACCTTGACCAGATACCATGAGGAGTTCGATGTTCCGGTAGCCTTCGGTCCGGCAGAACTTAATAATATCTTGGCGGAATATATCTCAGATCTGGATATGCGCCAGCTGCGTCTGGCTGAGACCGAGAAGTATGCCCACGTCACCTTCTTTTTCAACGGCGGCAGGGAAGAACCGTTCCCAGGAGAAGACCGGGTGCTGGTGCCATCGCCCCAGGTTGCCACCTATGACCAGCAACCGGAGATGAGTTCCGTAGAGGTTACCGACAATTTAGTACAGGCCATTGAGGCTGGTACCCATGAGCTGATCATCTGCAACTATGCCAATCCGGATATGGTAGGTCACACCGGTAACTACGAAGCGGCAGTAAAGGCGATAGGTGCTATAGACAATGCTCTGGGCCGGATCGTTAAGGCCCTGAAATCGGTGGGAGGTGAGATGCTGATAACGGCAGATCACGGTAATGCCGAGCATATGCATGATGCAGATACCGGGCAGCCCCATACAGCCCATAGCAATAATCCGGTGCCGCTGGTTTATGTTGGTCGCCCGGGTGAGTTGTTGGAGGATGGGGCCCTGTGTGATATAGCACCTACTCTGCTCTATATGCTGGGCCTGGAGCAGCCGGCCGAAATGTCTGGTCGGACACTACTGAAACTTTCCTGAATCTCACACCTCATGCATAGCACTTCCCGGACAACCAGACTGCAGCGGGTGGTGCTTATCCTACTGTTTCTTTTTGTCGACGCAGCGCTGGCGCAGGATAAACAGAAGGAGCTGCAACAGTTGCGTAGTCAGATGCAGGAGATCCAGTCAGATCTTGGGCAGCAGCAGAAACAGCGCTGGGTACAGCAGCAGGGGTTGATGGCGGCAGAGAAAA
This sequence comes from Chromatiales bacterium, assembly GCA_028278145.1. Classification (GTDB taxonomy): domain Bacteria; phylum Pseudomonadota; class Gammaproteobacteria; order Chromatiales; family Chromatiaceae; genus JAAGZL01. The sequence continues at coordinate 24,606 of JANQEV010000127.1, forward strand.
AGATCGGACGGCAGAGTAGGGAACTCAAGAAGTTGGAGCGCAAGCTTGCAGAGCAAAAACAGCGTATTCGGGCCTCAAAGATACAACAGGGCCTTAATCGTAACTCACTGGTATCCCAGCGCCATACCATGGAACAGCAGATCCGGGCGGCCTACGCCATTGGTCGGCAGGATCGCCTCAAGCTGTTGCTGAATCAGCAGGACCCAGCAGTGGCTGGGCGCATCATGGTCTATCATGACTATTTCAACCGCAGCCGGGTACACCTGCTTGATCTTATCCAGGACACACTGGACAAACTGCAGCATGCTGAGAAGGAGATGACTACTGAGCAGAAGCGGATGAGTGGGTTACAGGCCAGAAAACAGCAGGAGAGGCGGGCGCTGGAGCGGAGTCGTGGCAAGAGAAAACAACTTATTGCGCAGCTTAATCGGAAGATCTCTTCTGGTGGCGATCGGCTCAAGGAGCTGAAGGAAGATGAGAAACGGCTGCAGAACCTGTTGCTACAGATCCAGGAGAAGGCACTGCAACAGAGCCGAATCAACGCCCGAAAGAGGCCGTTTAAGAGCCGTAAGGGGAAGATGAACTGGCCTGCCAGAGGTAAATTCAAGGCGCGCTTTGGTACCAAGAAACGTGGCGGTCTGAAATGGGATGGTGTCCTTATCAGTGCCGCAGAGGGGGCTGATGTTAAGGCGGTATACCATGGCAAAGTGGTATTTGCCGACTGGCTCCGGGGTTTTGGCCTGATGCTGATCCTGGATCATGGTGATGGTTACATGACCCTGTACGGACATAATCAAAGCCTTGCCAAGCAGTCGGGAGACCTGGTCAGTACCAACGAAGTGGTAGCAGTTCTGGGCGATAGTGGGGGTCAGACAGAGCCTGGGGTCTATTTTGCCATGCGGCACAAGGGCAAGCCCGTGAACCCATCAAAATGGTTTAAATAGAAAGACCTGCCGCAATGTCTTATAGTTAATAGTTATAATCTGAGGTAACATCTGGCTATCCAGGTAGGGATTTGATGATATGAAGCAAAGGCAGACATTTTCACTCTTGATTGCAGCGACACTGCTGTGCCTTGGGCCCCTGGTGCCAGGTGGCGGGGTATTGGCTGATGCCGACCAACCCACACAAGCGGATAGTGTGCCCATTAACGATTTGCGTACCTTTGCCGAGATCTTTGGCCGGATTAAGAAGGACTATGTAGAGCCGGTAAAAGACAAAGTGCTGCTGGAGTATGCCATAAAGGGGATGTTGTCCGGGCTTGACCCGCACTCCTCCTATCTTGATGCAGATGACTATAAAGATCTGCAGGCGGGCACCAGCGGTAAGTTTGGTGGCCTGGGAATAGAGGTAGGGCTGGAAAACGGTTTTGTTAAGGTTATTTCACCCATAGATGACACCCCGGCACAAAGGGCTGGAGTAAAAGCCGGGGATCTGATCATCCGTCTGGATGAAAAGACGGTAAAAGGCCTGGGTCTATCCAAGGCCGTGAAGATTATGCGTGGCAAACCGGGTACCAGTATTACTCTTACCATTATGCGTAAGCAGGTGGAAAAGCCACTCAAGATCACCATCACGCGGGACATCATAAAAGTAGCGAGCGTCAAGAGCCGCATGCTTGAGCCTGGTTTTGGATATGTGAGAATCTCAAATTTCCAATCCCGGACCGCTGATGACATGAGCAAGGCGGTGGCTGAACTAATGGCCAAGGGTGAGCTGTCAGGAATGGTCCTGGACTTGCGCAATAACCCAGGTGGAATCCTGAGAAGCGCGATAGATGTGAGCGATGCCTATCTGACCAGTGGCAAGATTGTTTACACCGAAGGTAAAACAGCTGGCTCCAAGTTCTCTTTCCTTGCCAAGCCGGATGATATCTTACAGGGCGCTCCGCTGGTGGTGCTGGTTAACGAGGGCTCGGCCTCAGCTTCAGAGATCGTTGCTGGCGCACTCCAGGACCATAAACGAGCCCTGATCATGGGTAATCTCACCTTCGGTAAAGGCTCGGTACAGTCCATCATCCCCGTTACAAAAGAGGCGGCGGTGAAACTGACCACAGCGCGCTATTTTACCCCGTCTGGCCGTTCTATACAGGCGGAAGGGATCAAGCCGGATATTGAACTGCCGCTACTGGATGTAAAGCCATCGCAGCTCGCCAGCGCAGACAACCTGAAGGAGGCTGATCTTTCCGGACACCTGGCAAATGGCAACGGCAAGAAAAAACCGGACCAGAGTGATGACGGGGCAGAAGACAAGGCAAAAAAAGAAGAAAAATCCAAACAGAAGCCCTTGGCAGTAACTGACTACCAACTGTACGAGGCACTAAACATGTTGAAGGGGCTTACCTTGCTTAAGGGCAAGGGCTGACAATGCGGAGGATAAGGGGACAATTCGTTTCCTGCCTGCTGCCATTCCTGGTAGCTTTTCTGCCTGGGATAGTAGCTGCGGATAGCACTCCCACTACACCAGTGGTTGCCATCATCATTGATGACCTGGGCAACAAGTTGAGCTGGGGTAAGCGAGCACTAAATCTGCCAGGCCCGATTGCCCTCTCATTCCTACCCCATACCCCCCACGCAAAGGCTCTGGCTAATAAGGCCCATGCTGCAGGTAAGGAAGTGATGCTCCATCTGCCCATGGAGTCAGAGTCTAACCATAAACTGGGCCCTGGTGGATTGACCCTGCATATGACTGAACAGAAGCTGCATCAGACCACTCGTAAAGCGCTAGAGTCAGTACCACATGTGATCGGGCTCAACAACCACATGGGTAGCCTGCTCACCCGACACCCGGGTGCCATGTCCTGGCTGATGGATGCAGTGAAGGCGCACGGGGGACTGTTCTTTGTGGATAGCAGGACTACCGGTAGTACTGTTGCCAGCAGGGTTGCGCGTGAGAAGCAGCTACCCACGGTCAGGCGGGATGTGTTTCTGGATAACGTCAGAAGCAAGAGCGCGATAAAAAAAGAGTTTAACCGACTGCTGAAACTGGCAAAAAAGCAGGGTTATGCTGTGGGGATTGGTCATCCTTATCCCGTAACCATGCGGGTGCTTAAACAGGAATTGGCCAGACTGTCAGCCAGTGGTATCCGGCTGATCCCGCTATCTCAAATGGTGCAGATGCAAATGGGAGACAAACAATGGCAAGCGTCCTTGTCCCACTCGCCCAAGGTTGCGAAGAACTTGAAGCGGTCACAGTAATTGACCTGCTACGCCGGGCCGGCATAGAGGTGGTAACCGCAGGTCTGGATGAGCAGCCAGTTACAGCCAGCCGGGGTGTAACACTGATTCCGGACACCCAACTGGATCGGGTTATGGACCAGAACTTCGACATGATCGTACTGCCTGGCGGTCTGCCAGGTGCGGATAATCTACAGGCTGATTCCCGTATCTCCCAACTACTGCAACGCATCATTGATAATAAGGGTTTTGCCGCAGCAATATGTGCAGCACCCAAGGTACTGGCAGCCAATGGCCTGCTGCAGGACAAACGCACAACCTGTTACCCGGGTGTACTACAACAGGAAGAACACCCCCAGACTCAAGTTGGTACTGAGGCGGTGGTACAGGATGGCAATATAATCACTTCACGCGGCCCTGGCACCGCCATGGATTTTGCCCTGGAACTGATCGAGGTCCTGGCTGGCAAGGAACAACGGGACCGGGTGGAGCTAAGCCTGGTACGCTGAAAACCAGCCCCGCCAAGTGGACGGGGATGGTTTTTACTAGGACCTGTTAACACTAATCCAAAAGGCCCTAACCTTTTTTCCGCAGTCGTTTCATGGCCAGCTGCATACTCAACTGCAATCGATCCACGGCCAGGGTCACCTTGTCTATCTCATTGGCGGTGTTGGTAGGGATCTCCCCGGTTTTCAGATCCTCTTTCCCGCCCAGAGAGATTTTTTCTACAGACTCGGCCAGGTTATGTAACGGTTTGGCAACCACCGTCTGGGTGAAGATAAAAGCTACGATAACGATCAGAATAAGCAGCAGGATCTGCCACACAGCCACACCCTTGAGTGATTCCCACCACATGCCTCTTGTGGGGATGGTGACGCTGATGACACCGCGAATTTCACCCAGCTTATAACCAAAGCCACGCTCGGCACCATACTTTTCAATTACCTCACGGGGGGCAACGGATGGTTCGCTATGACACTTGAGACAGCCCTTCTTTATGATCAGAGGAGCAGCATAGCGGAAGTTTTCGCCCTCCATGGTGTAGCGTTCCTTGTATGCCTTGTTTTTCTTGAACCAGGCTATAGCATTGCTCTCGAATGTATCCGGGGTGTTTTTGGGATTGCGGTAGTTATCACTGGTCACCCGGAAGTTGGTTTGGGAGTTGGCATTGGCAATATGTGCCAGCTCTCTGGTGGCCAGGGCTGGATTTTTTGAATAGAAGGTGGCTGAGCGGGAACAATCCTGCTGACCCAGAAATTCTGTCTCAACGTCTTTTACCCATACCACACCAAATCTGGCGACCCAGGACCGGAAGGCAACTACGTGTTCAGCTACGGTGCGAGCCTCATTACGCAGCTGATTTAGCTGCATATGATTCAACATCAGATAATAACCAACGGTAGATATGGCTATGATCAGGCTGAGAAAGATCAGCATCTTTACAAACAACGAATAGCGTCTAAACATAAAGGTTCTCCAGTATTGTCTCCTGGTCGGCCCATACCAACGGTGAGCTATGTGGAATGGCCAGCCCTGTGATTGTCAGTAACCTGGTCTGCATGCTTTCCCAAGCTATAGCTTGCTCAGTACATGCTGGGTAAATTCATCCCGCTTGCCCTGGTCTTCTATCTCGGATGCCAAGGCAATGATCATCCCCTTGAGAGCACCACTGTCCCGGACCGGACCGTTTTCCTCCAGATAGTCCTCAACCAGGATTGAGGCGATGGGCCCCAGATATATCGCCAGTTCAGTTGCAATCAGAGCTGGCACGGCTGCAAGCTGAGTGTTCCCCTGAATTGGCATGTCAGCCGGGGTGTTGTTCTTGGTATTGCCCAGTATCTGCAGCAAAGTGTCAGTGGGAGGCAGGGATTTGTCTGGGAGTCCGGGTGGTCCGGGCGTGAAGGAGTAACGGCCCGCCTCCATCGCCATTATCAAAGGCAGGGCCTCCTCACCGCGTTTGAAACGGAAGCGGCAGCCAAAGATCTTGCCTCTCTTTATCCCAATTTGAACGGCATGATTATCCAGGGTACTGATAAACATGACGCCGCTGGTGCGCTTTGACAGGAGCTGTTTAAGCTCATTAAGAAGTTCTCGGTATGAGAGCAGAGGGTGTTCTTGTTCAGTCATGCTTTACTCGGATTAGGTTAATTTCTGATCCAAGTTGTACACTCTGGCCTGGGGAGATTGCTGTGGCAGGGGTCCCTGCCGTCATGGATATTGGATCTGGTAATTTGGGTTAAATATTTTTACTTTCCCGTAGGTTTAGTCCTTTAACTTGCTGCAGTTATTAAATATTCCCGAAGTTGCCAAGAATACTAGGTCAGCGGCTGGACTGCTACAGGGACGAAACAGAAAGGGTTGATCAGCATCAATACAGCTTTGCAAAAAATGATACCTGAGTGGCAAAACTGAAATATATCCAGAATTTTAAATCACAGGAAAGAGAGTCTTGATCAGGACTTAAAGCTGTTTTGTTGTTGGAGTGGATTCAGGTTTACAATGTCTTGTGCCATAACCATGTATTGAATGAAGCCGGCGATATGCCCCTATTTTTTGGACAGGACCTTATGAACCCATCAGAGCTAAAGGTAATTGCGACATTGAAGGAAGATGCCTTTGGCAGGATTGAGTTACGAGAGCTGGAGGGGAAGCAGGTAATCTGCCGGGATGTTGCTGATGCCGCGTCCTGGGCGCGACCCCTGGCTCGTTACTTGGCTAGACGTGAGGCCAGAGTGCTGAAAGCACTAGATGCTGTGGCAGATGAGAGGCTGCCGCACCTGATTCATTTTGATAAGAACATCTGTATCCGTAGCTATATCGAAGGTGCGCCACTCAAGGAAGGCAAGGTGAGCAATCCTGCTTTCTATGACAACGCGCGCGAGATTCTGGACAAGATGCATGCAGCCGGAGTGGTGCACAACGATCTGGAAAAGCCTGAGAACTGGCTGGTGATAGATGAGACAGTAGCTGGGATCATCGACTTTCAGCTGGCTTACCACTCCACCAAGCGTGGCCGGATCTTTCGCTGGAGCGTGGGCGAGGATATCCGTCACCTGATCAAGCAGAAGAATCGCTACTGCAAGGAGCACATGAGCGAGGAGGAGAAAAGGATCCTGACCAACAAGTCAGGCTTCGGACGTTTCTGGACCAACTACGTCAAGCCGGTATACAACTTTATTACCCGCAAGATATTCAACTATTCCGATCGAGAGCACTCTAAGTACAGCCGTTAGCTGTTTAGCCATGATTGAAACAGGATCACACCGCCCAGGGCCGAGAGAGCGGCCCCGGCGATAATAGTCATGCTGGCCGGCAGCAGGATGCTGGGTCCCAGGGTCAACAGCATGGAGCCGGATATCAGCATGGCGGCACCACTTATGGTGGCCACCAGATTGCGGTGATTCTCCCTGGTCTCCTGACGCAGTTGGGTCAGCTCTTCCGACTTGAGGGTCAACTCAAGCTTGCCTTCAGAGGCATCGCGCACCACCTTATGCATCAGGATAGGCATATCTGCCGCGTACTCGGTCATTATAGGTAGATTCTTCTTCAGCTTGCGGGCAAAGGCCTTGGGCCCTACCTGCTGCTCCATCCAGTCTTCCAGGTAAGGCTTGGCGGTGGCCCACAGATCCAGTTCCGGATAGAGCTGGCGTCCCAGGCCCTCAATATACAACAGGGTCTTCTGTAGCAGTACCAGCTGTGGTTGCACCTCCATGTCGAAGCGGCGTGCAGTCTGGAACAGATTTAACAGGAAATGGCCGAAGGAGATCTCGCTCAAAGGTTTGTTGAAGATTGGTTCACATACAGAACGTATCGCGGTCTCGAATTCATCCACCCGGGTACCGCGTGGCACCCATTCCGATTCCACGTGCAGCTCGGCCACGCGTCGATAATCACGGTTAAAGAATGCCAGCAGGTTCTCAGCCAGATAGCGCTGGTCATCTGTGGTCAGGGAACCGACTATGCCGAAGTCTACAGCGATGTAGCGACCACTGGGCTCAACAAATATGTTGCCGGGATGCATATCGGCGTGGAAGAAGTTGTCCCGGAATACCTGGGTGAAGAATACCTCCACACCCTGCTCACCCAGCTGCTTCATGCTGATGCCATGCTGCTTCAGGGCCTCGATATTGCTGATGGGGGTGCCGTGAATCCGCTCCATTACCAACACGTTTCTGCTGGTGAGGTCCCAGTACACCTCCGGTACGAACAGGATATCGCTGCCCTCCCAGTTGCGGCGCAGCTGGGAGGCGTTAGCGGCCTCACGTTGCAGATCCAATTCATCCAGGATGGTCTTTTTGTAATCCACCACCACTTCCAGCGGGCGCAGACGGCGGGCTTCGCTCCAGTAACGGTTGGCCAGCCCGGCAATCAGTTGCAGCAGCCCCACATCACGCCGGATTACCCGTTCTATGTCCGGGCGCAGTACTTTTACCACCACCTCTTTGCCATTCTTCAGGCGTGCAGTATGTACCTGGGCTACAGATGCTGAGGCCATGGGGGTCTCGTTAAACTCGTCCAGTCGTTCTTCGATAGAACAACCGAAGGCGCGTTCGATCTGGGTCCGTGCCTGTTTTCCCGGGAAGGGAGGCACCGCATCCTGAAGCTTGGCGAACTCGTCGGCAAACTCTCTGGGCAGCAGATCGCGTCGGGTAGATAGGATCTGGCCAAACTTGATAAATATGGGCCCCAGGTCCTCCAGCGCCTGGCGCATGCGCACCGGATAGGATGGCAATTTGTTTCGGCGTAGCCAGTACCAGGGGGATAGATATAGCAGAAAGCGAATGGGGCGCAGCAGGTGCGCCTTCAAAATCACCTCATCCAGGCCGTGGCGCAGTAGCACCCGGTTGATATGGATGATGCGTAGAGCCTCTCCCAGGCCGATCAATTGTCACTCCCTTTCTGTTTCTGGAGCTTCTCTATCCGTGCTGCCAACTGTTCTACCCGCTGTTCCACTTGCAGCACCCCGTTACCGAAGCTAGCGATCTCGTGGCGCTCCGGCAGCATAGAGGCGTCCTCCTGCAGGAATTCGCGTACCTCCTGGTTCAGGGTGCTGATCATGTGATCGCGCCAGTAAGCGGCGAAGTCTATGGCCTTGCCCAGTTCACCTGCGATCAGGCTGCCGGTATATGGTGTCAGGTAGGCCTCCCAATCCACCTTTATTTGCCGCAGGATAGTGCAGAACTCAGCGGCCAGTTCTGTATCGCCAGATACCTGCATATCCTCAGGCAGCGCAGTTTTGCCTTCCGATAGCGGCTGGCGGAGATGGGCCAGAGTGAATGGTGTGGCCTTTAGTATACAGTCAGCTTCACCTTCGTAACTGGCCAGCAGTTGGGTAAGATCCGGCCCGGGCGCCAGGTAGATGGTCTGGCCCATGCCCAGGATCTCGATAGCGATAATCTTTCCATGCAGTTTTGCCAGCTTGGCCTTGGCGCCAGGGTCACTGGCAATATGCTGGTTAATGGCAGTCTCCAGGCCGGCGTAAGCGAGATCGGATAGGGACATGTCTCGATGCTCCAGGCTAGAGTTTGTAGCCGCGGTGAACAGCAACTATTCCGCCGGTGAGGTTGTGATAATCACAGCGCTCAAAACCGGACTGTTGCATCATGTCGCGCAGGGCTTCCTGGTCTGGATGCATGCGGATGGATTCGGCCAGATAACGGTAACTGTCTTCGTCATTGGTAACCAGCTTGCCAATGAGAGGCAGCAGGTTGAATGAGTAGGCATCATAGGCCCATTTCAGTGGTTCCCCTCGGGGATGGGAAAACTCCAGAATCAGGGCACGGCCTCCGGGTTTGAGTACCCGGAACATCTCATCCAGGGCCTTCTGTTTGTTGGTCACGTTACGTAGTCCAAAGCCGATGGTTACGCAGTCGTATGTTCCATCCTCAAATGGAATGGCCTCTGCGTTCACCTGCACGTACTCCACGTTGCCAATCAGGCCGCGGTCGGCCATGCGTGCCCGCCCTTGATCCAGCATGGCGGCGTTGATATCGGTCATGGTTACCAGGCCATCAGGTCCTACGATACCTGAGTAACGGGCTGCCAGGTCGCCAGTGCCGGAGGCCAGATCCAATACCTTGTGGCCTGGTCTGAGTCCTGCCAGTTCCACCGCGTAGCGTTTCCACAGACGATGGATGCCAAGCGACATCAGATCGTTCATAAGGTCATACTTGGTGGCGACAGAGTCGAATACTGCACGTACCCGTTCGGCCTTCTCTTCGGTTTTAACCTGCTCATAACCGAAATGTGTGGTGCCTTTCTCGCTCATGCTCTTTAACCCTGTTGAATGTGTAGCCTGAACTCAGTTGTCAGCCTTGCGTTTGTGACCGGCCTTCTCCAGTGCAGCCAGATAGTTCTTCCAGTTTTCCTGTTGGTTGCTGCCCAGGTCGTATAGTGTATCCCAGGAGTATATGCCGGAGTTATGTCCATCATCAAAATGCAGGCACACTGCGTAGTTGCCTACCGGGGTGATCTGCTCGATGTTTACGTCCTCTTTACCTACCTGCAGGGTCTCCTGGCCGGGGCCATGGCCACGAACCTCGGCTGAGGGTGAGTATACCCGCAGATATTCGCAGGAGAGGTTATAGTGTTCACCATTATCAAAGGTAATCTCCAACACCCGGGAGTCGCGGTGCAGGTTTAATTCTGTGGGTGTCACTTTGGACATGCTCTGTACTCCTAAAAACTGTTGATTGTTCGCTACTGCCATTATGCCAGGTTCGGTGGCATCGGCCGTTACAGCAGATACTATAAGATAAACCGGCTCAGATCCTCGTTGGAAGCAAGCTCAGCGATGTTGTTATCGACATAATCTGCATCTATTGTAACCTCTGTGCCCGGTAGCTCGGAGGCAGTGAAGGAGATTCCCTCCAGTAGACGTTCCATTACAGTATGCAGACGCCGGGCGCCAATATTTTCAGTGCTTTCGTTTACCTGCCAGGCGATCTCAGCCAGGCGTTGCACCCCGTCCTCGGTAAATTTTATATCCACGCTCTCCGTTGCCATCAAGGCCTGGTATTGATCGGTGAGCGAGGCATCCGGTTCGGCCAGGATACGTACAAAATCTTCGGTGGTGAGTGCGTCCAGTTCCACCCGGATCGGCAGACGTCCCTGTAGCTCCGGGATCAGGTCTGATGGTTTGGCCAGATGAAAGGCGCCGGAGGCGATGAAAAGGATATGGTCGGTCTTGACCATGCCCTGTTTGGTGGAAACAGTACAACCCTCTACCAGTGGCAGCAGGTCACGCTGGACTCCTTCACGGGAGACATCGGGGCCGCCATACTCCGAACGGCTGGCTACCTTGTCCATCTCATCCAGAAATACGATACCGTTCTGCTCCACCATCTCCAGGGCGTTTAGTTTCAGGTCCTCGTCATTGATGCGTTTGGCTGCCTCTTCGTCCTGTAGGATCTTCAAGGCCTCCTTAATACGTAGCTTGCGTTTGCGGGTATTCCCGCTGCCCATGTTCTGGAATATGCCCTGAAGTTGATTGGTCATCTCCTCCATGCCAGGAGGGGCCATGATCTCCACTCCAAGGGAAACCCCTGAGACCTCGATCTCGATCTCCTTGTCATCCAGCTCTCCTTCGCGCAGTTTCTTGCGAAACTTCTGCCGGGTGCTGGAGCCTTCGGATTCCGGTGAACCATCTTTATCCCAACTGCTATTGGTAGGACCAGGTAACAGTGCGTCCAGCACGCGCTCTTCAGCCGCATCCGCAGCCTTGTCCTTCACCTTATCCAGCTCCTGCTCCCGTACCATCTTCATGGCGGAGTCAGCCAGATCACGGATTATTGATTCCACATCCCGGCCCACGTAACCCACTTCGGTAAACTTGGTGGCCTCCACCTTGAGAAAGGGGGCATTGGCCAGCTTGGCCAGGCGCCGGGCAATCTCGGTCTTACCCACACCGGTGGGGCCGATCATTAGGATATTCTTGGGGGTAATCTCGTTACGCAGTTCTTCCGGTACCCGGCTGCGACGCCAGCGGTTGCGCAGGGCTATGGCTACGGCACGTTTGGCCGAATCCTGGCCAATGATGTGTTTGTCCAGTTCGCGGACGATCTCTTGGGGGGTTATTTCAGACATATTATTCGCTGCTCATTATTTGCCATTCTCGGCATCAAGCTCTTCGATTCTCAAATTGTGGTTGGTGTAGACACAGATATCAGCAGCAATGGAGAGACCCTGTTCAACTATCTCCCGAGCCCCCATTTCGGTGTTATTCAGCAGGGCCTGGGCCGCGGCCTGGGCGAAGGGGCCACCAGAGCCGATGGCCATAAGGCTGTCTTCTGGCTCGATTACATCGCCGGTACCGGTAATGATCAGGGATGTGTCTTTGTCCGCTACCACCAGCAGGGCCTCAAGGCGACGCAACATACGGTCGGTGCGCCAGTCCTTGGCCAATTCTACTGCGGAACGGGTGAGGTGGCCGTGGTGTTTCTCCAGCTTGGCCTCGAAACGTTCAAACAGGGTAAAGGCATCTGCAGTGGCCCCGGCAAAGCCGGCCAGTACCTGATCCTTATACAGACGCCGTACCTTACGGGCATTACCCTTCATCACGGTGTTGCCCATGGATACCTGGCCATCACCGCCAATGACAACCTTGCCATTGCGACGTACCGAAAGGATGGTTGTGCCTCTGATTGTTTCCACGCTAAGTCCTTGATTTATGTAAACCGGGGATTGTACATGATTTTACTAATCCACAGGGAAGTTAGTAAATGAGGGTGCCAACGGTCGTTTTCAACCTGTGGGCAGAATTGAGATATGTACAATCTCTGTATACTGCACTGCAGGCTGGAGGCAGCTAGGTAAAGAGCTGCAGCAGGTCCTCACAGCCTTGGCTTTGGGTGCTGAAGTCTATGAAGTTTAGTCCATACTTGTTCGCTTCAGCCCTAATCTGAGTACTCTGCTTCTCGATCTTATCTTGAATAAAAGCTGTGGCCTCAGGTTTGGGCCTCATCGCAAGCCAATGGGTTCCGTTATCAGCAATGGTCTGCAGTCGCTCTTCGGCGTTCGCATTGGGATATCCACAGTAGATTGGAAAGTAGTTACGGCCATATTGATCGAGGAGTTCAGCAGAGATGGCTGGTTGTATCCAAACACCCTCCACAATGCATCTGGTCTTAGTCGTAAGCATCTCTTCGATAAATGTACGGGCTAAGATCCTGGTAAAATCTCCCTGCTCTTCGCTGGTGTCTGCATGTTTCTCTACTTGATGTAGAATCTTGTCTAGGTCAAAAACTGGGCGCCCCGTCTGTGTCGAAAGCATTTCAGCTGCGGTTGACTTGCCTGCAGCACTTGCCCCCCCTATGTAGATCACTCTAGCGTCATTAGGATTGTGGTGTATTCCCATTTGCTATTGGCCGCGAAGATGAAGGTCAGGTGGTAATAAGGAGTGAGAGCTTTTGATCATAGTCTTAGTAACAGTAAATCAATGCAGCTGTTCCTGAGCCGAGATTATTCATCCTCGTGTGAGACCAGCACATAAGGTACTTCGTCTTGCTCAATTGTCACATCGAAAATAATTGGTCGGCAGCAGACCTGGCAGTCCTCAATATAGTTTTGTTGTGGAACAGAGCAGTCGATCAACACCTCAATCATCTCTCCGCAATAGGGGCATTGGACTGTACTGGTGTCAATTGTGTTCATGTGGCTTAGACATCAATTATTGATAATCTAAAGCATGCTTACGCATGAATTCATCTAGTGCTATTTGTTCATCATCGACATAAATGACTTTCATCAGCTGTATACCTTTTGCACATGACTTTTTTGCTAACGGGCACCGTTTTGAGAAGTCCATGACTCAGGCGACGTGTCATGCAATGAGGATAAGTAAAAAAATATACTTTCTGCAAATGGTGTCCATATGCCTAACTTTATTCCGATCTTTCTCAAACCAGTTCCCGTCCACTCATTACAGGTATTGTAAATATTATACGAACCCTTTGCCTCATAGAATGCGTCATTGTCCCAATATCCCTGATTTTCAATTAGAATTCTTTGATTATTAGAGTCAGTTTGAAATGAATTAAGAATATATCTGGCAAGCTTCGTGTACTGCGATGAGGATATAAATATCCTCCTTCCGTTCTCGCTATATTTGGGCTTTTTGATGTAAGTTACATGCATAGCCGAACTGCCCATCATAAATAGTGCATTAAAGGCAGTGCTGATTTTTAACTCCGACCAAGTTGGGGTCTCTAAATAGAAGCCCTTATCCCCCCACCCAAACGCAATATGAGTTACAGATGAATGGACTTTTCTGAAGTGGGAAAATGGAAAATACTCTCTCCAGTCAATATCCTCTGATTTTATCGGCAAAATGTAATCCGTATGAACTCCATTTGACCATATAGTAATTTCTACTCCATCATTCAGTACTAAAGCATCTCGATTTACTGGAAAAACAGTTAATAAGACAGCAACTAGTAAATAAATGACTGGAAGTGAGAGAAGAAACAAAACCACCTTAGTAATATTTCTTGTCAGATGTCGCATACTTATTGATTGCAAAATGTTTTAGCTAAGGTGGGTCGCTCTACGTAATCCCTAACGTAAGCGACTTGTTATACGCCATTTGTCTTTGTTATTACCTCATTATCTGAAAGTGCACTTCCTACCCACACTATAGACTTTCTTGCTCCTGCGCCTGCAGCCAATTCCATAAGCGTTCTTTCTTCAACTTGAGACAAACCATTCTCTGTTTTTTCCATTGGATGTATCACCACAATTGGACTTGTAGCGAACCATCTATCCTTGTGTAGTTCTTGCATTCCCTTTCTTAGAGTTTCATCTGCTTCAATAAATTGGCCTACCAGCAAGCGTGTTGTTGTAAATTCACTTGGAGAAATCACAGATACTGTTTTACCAGATTCGATATGGCGAAGCTCAAACCGGTTTTTAAAGACCTTTATATAAACAGTATTTGCAACTAATTTACTAAACATTTAATGCGTAACGTTCTAGGTAAGGAGCAGCTGGCGAAGCCAGACGTCCCGCGCAGGGCCGAGTGCCCTGAGTATAGTTGACCGGCTTGTTAGCTTTTCAATCACCTTGATACACCGAACTCAGACATTATCACTGGTGAAAACAACATGGCGACTATGATACCTGTTGAAATAAGGCTTAGATCACTGAATAAGCCAGCCCATGGGGCCAATACAAGTGGGCCCATAAATGGAATGCCTGCTAATGTAATTACTGTTAGGCCTAGAAACAACAAGCGTGCCCAGTTTTTGAAGAGCCATAACCCAACTAAATTGATTGGCATTATGACCAACAAAAAAAACGCCAAACAAGCCCAAGGCCAATTCAATGCCTGCTGGTTCTGCTTTTTCAATTCTCTCTTGATAGGCTGCTAGTTCAATTGGGAGTTGTTCTAGTCCCATTATCGAAATTGCCATACTCAATAATGCTGATAAAACACTAAACATAAGAATAAATCTAAATACTAGACGATGATTATCCATTTTTATTCCCTATCACAAACTGTCGTCCTGTAACGTTTTAGCCCAGCGGCAGCCAGCGAAGCTGGCTGTCGGATGAGGCGACTTGTTATATTTTTCACTTTATTTCAAATACTATTTCGTTACTTACTAGTTGAACCAAGGACAAAGCTTTACCCCCTGGATAATTACCAAGTTTCTTTGCGTTATAGATTAATTTTAAAGAATACGTTCCTTCTTTTAATTTTGATAATAAATAATCCTTTCCAGGAATAATTGTTAGTTCTTCAGTATATTTAGTGACTTTCAAGGCGTCTAATTTATGAGGCACCTTTGGTAACATTTGTTGGTGTGGCATAAAGAATACTTTTTCACCACTTTTGTGATTATGACATTCAATATATAAGCCCCGATTTAAGATTGGATATATAGTTTTCCCAGATAGCCAGTGATAAATAACTGTTGGTTGATCAAATACCATTTCAATATTTAGCGCCACCTTATTATTAGTGGGTGGCGAGGATAATTTGATACTAAATTCATCTGCGTACGCCTTTTGAAATAAGACAAAAAGGAGTAGTGGAATTAATATTGATTTAATCTTTGCAAAATCCATTTTTAAA
>JANQEV010000082.1 GCA_028278145.1 Chromatiales bacterium
GAACCTGAGCCAGAACCTGAGCCAGAACCTGAGCCAGAACCTGAGCCCGAGCCCGAACCCGAACCCGAACCCGAGCCCGAACCCGAGCCCGAGCCCGAACCTGAGCCCGAACCTGAGCCCGAACCCGAGCCTGAGCCAAAGCCTGAGCCAAAGCCTGAGCCAAAGCCCGAGCCGAAACCAGAGCCAAAGCCCGAGCCGAAACCAGAGCCAAAGCCCGAACCGAAACCAGAGCCGAAACCAGAGCCGAAACCAGAGCCGAAGCCGAAGAAAAAAGTAAAAAAGAAGCGCAAGCAACCCAGGGAACAGATGGCCCAGGTCAAACAGGTTGCCGGCAGCCTGAAAAAACGGGATGCATATCTATCTTCGTTAATCCGGCGTATAGAATCGAGAAAATTCTATCCTCGGGCTGCCAGACGTAGAAATCTGGTGGGCAATATTCGAGTTAGACTTACTGTGCGCTGTAACGGCAGCATAAGTAACCTGAGGGTCAGTGGCGGGAAAAAAATCCTGAAAAATGCCGCTGCTAAAGCGGTACGCAGGGCACAACCTCTACCAAAACCACCCAAAGGTGTTAGATGCCCCCTACCCGTCAGTTACTCCATGCGATATAAAATCCGGTAGCTTAGTAGCAATAAAAACCAGCCCAGAACTACCCCATAAGTATCAGATCAACGGATTATAACAGACCTGATCCGATATGTTCTTCGTAGTTCTTTTACACAATAAGATATAATCATAAAAAAATGCCTGAGGATTGGAACAACTCTGACTAATTAGCACATAGTTGGGCTAACAACATCACCAAAGGGGAGCGACATGCATACAATGACGATGATCTCATTCGTCTTTTTCATGTGTCTGGTTGGACTGTTGACCTGGATCTTTACCCGCAAGGATGACCATATCAGCAGCAAGGGGTTTTTTCTGGCTGGAAGATCGCTGTCGTTTCCGCTGATTGCCGGCTCACTTCTGCTGACCAATCTGTCTACTGAGCAGATGGTCGGCCTCAATGGTGCCGCCTTCATCGACGGTTTCGCTGTGATGGTATGGGAGGTGATCGCTGTTGTCGCCCTGGTAGCAATGGCACTATTTTTTCTACCACGCTTCCTCAAAAGTGGTGTTGCCACGGTGCCGCAATACCTGGCTATCCGTTTTGATCACCAGACCCAGGTCATTACCAACCTGATCTTCCTGGTGGCCTATGTGGGTATCCTGCTACCAATAATTCTCTACACCGGCGCCACCGGTATGATAGGCATCCTCGATGTGCAGGGGATGCTGGGCATCGAATCACACACCACTGCACTGTGGCTGATCGTCTGGATAGTGGGCATCATCGGCTCACTGTATGCATTGTTTGGCGGCCTGCGCACGGTTGCCGTATCCGACACGTTAAACGGTATTGGCCTGTTGGTGGGCGGATTCCTCATCACCTGGTTTGGACTTAGTGTCCTGGGCGGAGGTGATTTAATGGTTGGTGTGGACAAGATGTCCGAGTCCAGGGAGGGTGTGTTCAACTCCATCGGCGGACCAGAATCATCTGTTCCCTTTGGAACGGTGTTTTCCGGCATTCTGTTACTCCACTTCTTCTACTGGACCACAAACCAGCAGATTATTCAGCGTACCTTCGGCGCTAGCAGTCTGGCTGAGGGTCAGAAGGGTGTTCTACTGACTGGAGCCTTGAAGCTGTTTGGTCCCTTGTACCTGGTTATACCTGGCATCATCGCCTATGCCATGTTTGCTGGCCAGGATGTCAAGGCAGATCAGGCATATGGAATGCTGGTGAACAAGGTACTGCCAGCGCCACTGACCGGTTTCTTTGCTGCAGCAATGATCGGGGCCATCCTTTCCAGCTTCAACTCGGCACTCAACAGCGCCTGCACCCTGTTCAGTCTTGGCTTGTATAAGAATGTACTACAACCAGAGGCCAGTGATGATCAAGTGGTCCGCTCTGGCAAATTGTTTGGCTGGATTGTGGCCATTGCTGCCATGTGCATAGCACCGCTGCTGGCAAACACAACCAGCATCTTTGGTTATCTACAGAAAATGAATGGTCTCTACTTTATCCCTATCTTCTCCGTGGTTCTGGTGGGAATGCTGTCCAGGCGGGTACCACCAAGAGCTGCAAAGATTGCCATGCTCACGGGTTTTGCAATCATCGCCATTGGCTACTTCGTACCGCCGTTTGACATGATCGTAGAGTCCATGCACGAATTCCACTTCCTCGGCATTGTCTTTGCCTACCTGGTGATAATGATGCTGGTGATTGGGGAACTCAACCCGCTGGATAAAGAGTTCGTTCAGGAAGATGTAAATGCTGTGGACATGACCCCATGGAAGCATGCCAGGCTCAGCGGTGCCGTCTTGTTGCTGATAGTGTTGGCAATCTACGTGATCTTTGCCGACTTCTCTGTACTTGCTTAAGGCGTGATTCAGGGTCGAGTACTTGGGTCAGATATCTATTGGCACACTAACGTGGTTATCTTCAGATCTTTGAGAAGAGCTGTACCCTAGCTGGAAACAATCGGTAAGCTGACCACTGCTTCCAAGCCTACTCCATCTGTTCCACTACGCAGAACCAGCTCTCCACCATGGGCACGAGCTATGTTCCTGGCTATGCTCAGACCCAAACCGGTCCCCCCGGTCTCGCGACTGCGAGAATCTTCGCCCCTGATAAATGGTCGAAACACTCTTTCACGTTCGCCTTCCGGAATACCAGGTCCACTGTCAGCAATAATTATCTGTAATTGGTCCTGGGTTTGATTCAGGCTAACCCGGGCCTCAGATCCATACCGCACCGCATTCTCAATCAGATTGGTCAGACAGCGTTTGAGCAACAGTGGCCGGCCCTGGTATGGATCCAGATCTGCAGGTTTCAGTTCCACTCTATAACCAAGCCCCTGCATATCCTCCTGTATGGCTTCCAACAGCGCAACGATATCCACTGGAACCTGGGCCTCGCCGCTCTCGGTACCGCGCATGAAATCCAACGTCGCGTGCACCATCTGCTCCATCTCATCCAGATCCTGGTTGAATTTCTCCCTCACATTCTCCTGCTCCAGCATTTCGGTACGCAGACGCAGCCTGGTTATGGGGGTCTTGAGGTCATGTGATACTGCAGCCAACACCTCACCCCTGTCCTCGATATAGCGTCTGAGGCGACGCTGCATATTATTGAAAGCACGCGCAGCACGACCTACCTCGGCAGGGCCTGTTTCATCCAGGGGTGGACTGTGTATATTTCTGCCCAGATCATCCGCAGCATTTGCCAGCAGCCCCAAAGGACGGGTTACAAAACGCACTGCAATATATGACAGCAGTGCAATGGACAACACCAGTATAGCCAGATAGGCCAGCACCTTGTGGCGCCAGGAGTAGAGATCTCCCGGCACAGGTTGGTGGAAGATAAGCCACTGGCCGTCTGACAGTTGCACCTGGGCCTGGAAACCCACATGGTGCCCACGCC
Organism: Chromatiales bacterium; assembly: GCA_028278145.1. GTDB lineage: Bacteria > Pseudomonadota > Gammaproteobacteria > Chromatiales > Chromatiaceae > JAAGZL01. Next base: position 3,467 of record JANQEV010000082.1, read on the forward strand.
AGGGTCCGGGGCCAAAACGCTCCCGCATATACCTGCGTGGTGGCGGCCTCCACTCTGGCATGTGATGCTCTTTATATGGTGCCATGGGAATGATAGAGACAAGAATATCTCCATCACCAGGCAGGCTTCTACGCAGCATTGCTGTCAGGGGACGTGGCGAGATTGCATGCTCATCTATGGAACGGGGCTGCTGGCTAAGGGAAACCCTGAACTCCGGTGAGTCAAAGATCTTTAGAATGTCTCCGCGCTGTTCCGTTTTTACCTCTTCGATCAGCCTTACTACCGCTGTGATACGGTTTATGAGATGCATTCCCAGGTTACGTTGCAATACATCACCGCGATCTCGCAGCAGGATTGCAGAACCGATCACCTGGGCCAGTATCAGACCCAGAACCAGGACCAGTATCAAGCGCCAAAATAGTGAGCGTGGTAGCAGACGCATCACTCCTCCCCCTCTATGCTTACCCTGCTGGCGAGGATATAACCCTCACCACGAACGGTCTTGATAATGTTTGGGGTCTTGGGGTCATCCCGCAGACGTTTGCGTAGTCGGCTGATAAGCACATCGATACTACGATCAAACGGATCAGATTCCCGGCCCTGGGTAAGATCCAGTAACTGATCGCGGTTCAGGATCCGATTGGGGTGGGTCAATAGTACCTGCAGCAGACGATATTCAGCCCCACTCAGAGGCACCACCACACCGTCATCTCCAATCAGATGACGGGTTACCGGATCCAGTTTCCAGTTGGCGAAGCAGAGCGTGTGATACTCCGCATCCTCCATACTCCACTGCATGGTTGAAGTGCGTCGCAGCACTACCCTGATCCTGGCCAGGAGTTCGCGCGGATTGAAAGGTTTTGGCAGATAGTCATCGGCCCCCATCTCCAGGCCGAGAATACGATCCATCTCATCACCCCTGGCGGTGAGCATAATCACCGGCACCTTGGAGTCCACCCGTAGATTACGGCACAGTTCCAGACCGTCCTCACCCGGTAACATGAGATCCAGCACAATGAGATCCACTTGACCACTCTCCAGCACTTGCCACATCCCCTTTCCGTCGCCCACTGCAGTAGTCCGGTAGCCATTGCGGGACAGGTACTCCTGTAACAGATCGCGTATCTCCGGGTCATCATCCACTACTAATATGTGTTGCTGCCTCTCCATGGTTTTATGTTATACCTTGCTGTAGCAACATTCAGGTGGTTTTTTGTAACTCAATGTAACAACTCCCTCATAGCAACATTTGCTTACAAAAAGCCCGTGTTACAGACATCTGACAGATACAAACCGGTGTTCTCATATACCTATGCCAGGCGGATGGCCTGCATATACAACATATGAGGAGCACGACATGAAACGTTCAACAAAAATTCTGGTAACTACAGCAGCGGTAATTGGTATTGGCGCCGGTTCCATTTCATTGGTATCAGCCCATGGCGGTTTTGGTGGCTGCGGTGGTGGATATGGCATGCCCCAGCAGCGGGAACAAGGCCATGGTCCAATGATGCACCGTGGCTTCAAGGGCAGATTCGGTTACGGCATGGAGCAGTTCATACAGGAACGCCTGGATCAGGCAAAATATAAACTGAGAATTACTGAGGAGCAGGAACCTGCATGGCAGGAGTTCACAACTCAAATTGGTAAAAACACCGCCACTATGCGTGACCGCATACAACAGCGCTGGGGAAAGCCAACCGTACCTGAACGGATACAACACATGCGAGACAAAGCGGTTCAGGTAAATCAGATGGCAGATGCCGTGGAGAAGCTGTACCAGAGCCTGACGCCTGAACAACAGAAGGTAGCTGATCAGATTTCACCCATGCGCAGGCGTGGTTTCTGAACACCCTAAGAATGAGGGCCTCGATTCAGAGGCCCTGTTCATCCACTGGTTTGATTACAGATGTTCTATAAGATACTCGATTACCCCGGCATCTTGTTCAGAAATATCTATAATCTGAAACCCTACCCAATACCCCTGCTCACCCATAGCCGGGTCACTCCACAGGCTCTCTGCGCCACAATCTATAGTATCTTGACCCATAATTGGCTTGGGAAAGAAAAACCGGAACTGGAACACCATGTTAGGATGTATATCCTGGTCTCTGGCCACCAACATGAAACCACCAGTACTTATATTTGCCAGATGCCCGACAGTCTCACCTCTGGTCAGATCGAGAACTTCGATCAGACCTTCAGTCATTTTACGTACAGCAACTCGTCTATTGTCCATTATTATTGCCTTGACGCCATGGTTTTTACCGGCCCGGTTGCACGTTCCAGCATCTCTTTTATCGATTGCATTGCAAGGTTAAAGAATGACATTCCAGGTGGCTCGATAATTCTGGAGATATCCTCTGACATCTCGCGCACCAGAGTCTTAAGTGGCTTTACCGCAACCTGGACACCATTTCTATCAACAAACATATACCTCTTGGTCAAAGGGCTAAACCAGGATAGTTTGGCCTTCAGAGGTTTATCTGTATCCTCTCCATCAAACTGGAACCAGGTTCCAAATTCAGTATTGCGCAGACGCAGAGCCATGACCTCCTCTTGCGGGGTCAATGGTTCCTCATCAATATCAGAAGCCATATCTTCGATGTCTTCTTCCGCTTCCAGATCATGCTCTAAACTCACGTCAGAACTGTCGGCAACACTCTCTACTTGAGACTGTTCCAGACTATCTGCCACCGGCTGATCTGCAACACTCTCTACTTGAGACTGTTCCAGACTCTCTGCCACCGGCTGATCTGCAACTATCTCCTGCTCCTGACTACCCTCAACCTCTTCAGCGACAGCGGCCTGCTGGTCAGCTTCAACCTTTTGCTCCACCACAACCTGCTGTTTTTCCTCTACCTTAGGTTGAACCTTCTCTTTCTGATAACTCAACAATAGGTCAAACAGTGCTTGTGCCTCTGGCTCATAATAGTCACTTACCGAGGCCAAGCCCTTCTCAATACGGCGCTTGAGTGCTGGGAATATCTCACGCAGTTTCTTCCTCTTGGCAGGATCTTTTTGCGCCCCCAGTGACCATAAAAGCGTATCTATAATCATTATGGTGCGTTCCCAGGCATCGGTCTGTTCTGCATTGGGATTGCGCACCAACATCAGTGTCATGCGATACATCCATATCTGGAATAGGAAACGTTTCATTGCCACCGGCAATTTTCTCTTGCCGATGCGTGCTACGATCACGCTCTTGGCCTGACGGCGGGCAGCCTCTAATCGGTCACGACCACGTTCCGCTTCACGCGCCCTCTCCTCTGCGGCCATCGCCTTCTGTTCCAACATGTCGATATCATTTTGGAAATCCTGCATGATCTCGCTGAACAGAGAGATGTCTTCCCTGAATTCATGAATGATCCTCTCTACCTGCCTCTCCATCGGGTAGTAAGCGCCCTGCTGTAAATGATTTTCATCCACCCAGTTACGGCCAGCGTCAAGCATCATGTCAAGCAGTTGGCGTGCTACATGTTGATCATCAACCAGGAAGTCCTGATCCAATACAGCCACCTTAAGAAACGGGGTATGCAGGTGACTGATCAGAGCCTTGACGATGTTGGGCAATCCCGTGTCATTCAATACATACTCGAACAGCATTCCTACCAGTTCGATAGTATCCAGGTCTGCAGTAGGTATCCTGCGACGCTCGACCCCACTGAACAGTTGGTTCTGATCTTCAAATGGGTTTTGCTTGTACTGCTCCAGAATTGCAGTATCCACTTTAAAATCTGGATCATCATGTCCGCCAAGGGACGATACCGACTTGTACTCTCTACTATGCGTTGCCTGTATATCACCAATAGCCGCAACCAGTGTTGGCTTGCTTGCCATCACCACAGGAGGTGCATTTGGATTCAGTTCTGGATGCAGTTCAAACAGGGGATCTTGCTGACGCCGCATGGCCAGGAGATTACAGATAGAGCCGAAAATCTCCTCACCCAGAGTAACTCCCTGGCCGCTGCCACTAGTGCCACCTGCACTGCCGCCACCTGAACTCCTTTCACCAGTGCCCCCCTGAACACCTGCTTCAGCGTCAGATTCATCATCACCCTCGAATTCAGAGGCCTCTTCTTGTGCACTCTGTTCTGAATGCGGAACCTTGGGCGCAACGATCTTGAGATTGGGAAAAATACCGGCTTCAGCCAAGCATTCATTGTACTTCTCATATACAGTTCCCATCTCCTTCATGACATATTTTTCAAACAGGAAGAAGAGAACCAGATTGATGTCCATGGCAAGTTCCATGGACTCAATCGCCTTGCTGAATGAGTAGACCGAGTGCAAAGGTCCTGCGGGAATATCAAAATCATTGACCTTGGCGCCACCACGAATCAACGAAAGCCTCTGGCCCAAGGCATACAGCTGTTGAAAACAACTGCTCTTGGATTTATCAACGATATTCTGGATAGCCACATACTCTTCCACGGCATTTCTTGAGACCAGTTCCATCTCATTCTTGTCGGAGTATTCTCGTGGTACGTTATCAAACATATCCGCAATGTGACGACCGGCGGCGAAATCAGTGAAACCCTTGGAAATCAGTTCCCGGTAAATATACTCCAGGTCTGATCTGCTACCGGTTACTACGGTTGCGGCATCGATAAAACGGCGTTGAAACTCATTGGTCTCAGCCTTGTCGGCAAAATCCCACAGGGCATCGTTGACATTGTTGAACATATCGTCCAACTGCGCAGTGAAGAAAACCAGAGCAATATCACGACACTCATGCAGCGCACTCCTGTGACCTTCGTCCAGGATGACTGGAGTTTCTGATGCCGTGCTACTCATATAACAGTTCCTTGTCGCAACCCGCCGGTCTGTAACCAACAGCAATGCGGGTAGTTATAAATTCAGAAGATCTGGTGAGTCTGGTTACCAGATTTTCTACTGCTGTAGATAATGTGCGATTGAGCAGATATCAACAGGAAGTAAATTCTTAAAAATGGAACGATCAGTTGTATTATGCCCCCGATACATCCCCAATAATTTCCATCAATCTATGTAGTTATAACAAGCCATTCACTTGATATATGACAATTATCATCCAGCACTTTGATTTTTTCAACAAAGTACCTAAAAACAAGTAGTAAGAGATATATCACCTTATCGGTATCTCTGTATCTTCAAATATAGCGGCAACTTCGGCATTTATTTGAGTCCTTAGTGCCATATCCACGGTTTCCTGGTCCAGATGTGAGGCAAAGGCGTGGATAAAGTCATACTGATACTGACGCAGAAAGGCACCGCGCCTTAAACCGATTCTGGTTGTGCTGGGGCTAAACAGGTGGCTCGCATCCAGGGCACACAGATCGGTGTCTAGATCAGGCTCATAGGCCATATTGGCTATGATGCCGATTCCCAGACCCAGACGTACATAGGTCTTGATCACATCGGTATCTGCTGCAGTAATTACCACTTTTGGGTTTAACCCATGACTGTTAAACGCCCTATCCAACTGGGAGCGCCCGGTAAAGCCAAACACGTAAGTTATGATGGGATACTCTGCTATCGCCTCCAGGGTCAGTTCTTTTTTGTCCTGCAGCGGGTGATCACAAGGGACCAGTATGCAGCGATTCCAGTGATAACACGGCAGCATCACCAGATCATCGAATAGCTCAATGGCTTCAGTTGCAATAGCCATGTCTACATCACCCTTGGCTGCCATCTCGGATATCTGCAGTGGCGTACCCTGCTGCAAATGAATGACAACATCCGGATAGCGCTGTCTGAAGTCCTTGATGATATTGGGCAGAGCATAGCGGGCCTGGGTATGGGTAGTGGCAATACTCAGGCTACCCCTGTCTGGCTCACTGAATTCCCGTGCCGTCTGCTTGATACGCTCCTCTGAGGCCAGGATCTCTTCAGACAAGGCCAGAATCTGTTCACCGGCCGGGGTTATACCACTGATATGGCGCCCGGAGCGCTCAAATATGCGCACACCCAGCTCCTCCTCCAGCTGACGGATCTGGGTGCTTATCCCGGGCTGGGATGTGTACAGTGCCTGAGCGGCGGCAGATATGTTCAAGCCCTGCTTAGCCACCTCATGGATGAAGCGCAGTTGTCTCAGTTTCATCTTGTTGTTCCGAGTCTTCTCCAGACATATCCTTCACTATAACTCAGAAGAGTTTCAGGAATCCCAGATAGCCAATCTGGACCAGACTGCGGATATAAATTAATTATATCTCTTACACCCTTAGGTTATTAATCCATCCAATTTTTTCAGCAGTGCCTGCGCAACTAAAACCGATGAGGCAGGATTTTGCCCGGTAATAAGGTTTCCATCTATAGCCAAATGAGGGCTCCAGTCATCTGCCCTGGTGTAATTGGCGCCCTGCGCCTTAAGCTCATCTTCCAACAGAAACGGAACCACATCTGTAAGCTGAACGGCAGCCTCCTCAGTGTTACTAAAACCGGTAACTGACTTACCTTTAACCATGGGAATTCCATGCGTAGATTTAGCTTTTCTAAAAATGGCAGGTGCATGACAGACTGCAGCAACCGGTTTTTCAGATACATACATGGTCTCAATAAGAGCAATTGATACAGGGTCTTCGGTCAGATCCCATAACGGACCATGCCCACCAGGATAGAACACAGCATCGTAATCATCAGGTGTTACATCAGACAGACGTATGGTTTTTGACAACTCTGACTGGGCAGCAGCATCACTCTTGAAACGTTCAGTTGCTTCTGTGCTGGCATCTGGTTGATTACTCTTGGGATCCATGGGCGGTTGTCCACCCTTGGGTGAGGCCAGAGTTATTTCCGCACCAGCATCTCTGAATACATAATATGGTGCAGCAAACTCCTCCAACCAAAACCCGGTCTTCTCCCCAGTAGTCCCAAGCTGATCATGTGATGTAAGGACTATGAGTATTTTCACTTCATTTTCCCAGACAATTGTATGATTAAGGTTACTTATTGCGTTTCTGCTTGATTGGCTACACAGTGCTGAAGTGCAGTTAGCTTTTCGATAATCTGATCTTTCAGGTGCAGCAGCTCTTCACATTTCCGTTTTGCATCTGTTTTTTTGCCCTTGGAACATAGTGACACAATTTCTTTGCCCACTAAATGTACAGAGGTATGAATCTGCTCCAGTTCAATAAATTTCTCTACATGACCATAACGGGATAACCCATGGCCATAATACCAATGTCCAAAGCGACATAGGCGGTGGTCACTCAGCTCTGCATGGGATAACTGCAGTGATGCACCGTCCACATGCAGCAAAACCCGTCGTACCCACTTTATGTGATCATATTGGGCCACCAAGAGCGGGAAGTCACTCATCTCCCAATGGGTATCTGCCCACAGCGCCCACTGTGGATCAGGCTGGTAGTCCTCAACCCAGCCTAACAAATCATCCGCTGGCATAGGGCGAGCAATACAATAGCCCTGTGCAATATCACAACCCAGTCGCATTAACAGCACACCCTGCTCTGCTGTTTCCACACCCTCTGCCACTACAACCCTTTGGAAAGCGGTACCGAGTCCGATAATCCCTTCAATCAGGGTCATATCATCAGTGTTATCCAAGATATTAGATACAAATGACCGATCGATCTTCAGTATGTCAGCGGGAATGTCCCGCAGATAGGAAAGTGAGGCAAATCCGGTACCAAAATCATCCAGTGAGAAACTCACACCAAGTTTACTGCACTCTTTAATAACTTTTTGCACATGCTCGGTATCTTCCAGGGCGGCAGATTCAAGTATCTCTATCTCCAGACAGCCCCTGGGCAGTAATGGCTGCTCCTGTAAGATCTCTTGCAAGATATCTACAAAATCAGGGCGCAACAACTGACGCGCAGCGATGTTTACACTGACAGTGATATTTAACCCTGATCTGTGCCATGCAACAGCTTGTGAAATGGCCTGTTGAATAACCCACTCACCAATCCCAATAATCAGGTCACTATGTTCAGCATGGGGTAGATACTGTCCCGGAAGTAACATACCATCTTCCGGATGCATCCAGCGCAACAAGGCCTCAACCCCAACAACCTCACCGGTTCTTAAATTCACCTTGGGTTGGTAATACAAAACCAATTCATCATGCGACAAGGCAAATGCAAGCCGGTTGAGCAGCTGGCGTCGGGTTTGGATCCTCTGATCCTTTTCTGTGTCAAACAGATGATATCGATTACGGCCATGCTCCTTGGCCATATACATGGCTTGATCAGCGTGTCGCAGCAAGGTATCTGAATCCGCATTATCAAATGGCAGGATGGTCACCCCCATGCTGGCGGTGATGTGGTGCTGATTGCCATTGATATTGCATGGAGTAGCGATTGTGTCCAGGATGCGCGTGGCCATTTGATCAATTTCATCCATGTTATGCAGATCGCGCAGAATAAGAATAAACTCATCACCACCCAACCTGCCCACCAAATCTTTATTTCTGGCAACTTTTTTCAGACGCTGAGCGATAACAGTCAGCAGTTGATCACCAACAGCATGGCCATAATGGTCATTCAGAGATTTGAAATCGTCCAGATCAAACAAAACCACTGCCACCAGTTTTTTATCCCGAGCCACATCAGATGAAATCTGCTTTAGTTGCGAATAAACCTGAGTACGGTTTGGTAACTCGGTGAGGCTGTCATAATTGGTTATTTGCTGCAGTCGACCTTTCGTCTCCCGCAAATCGTGAATATCACTGAACACTCCAATATAGTGATTAACATTACCATCTCGATCATAATCAGCAGTAATCGTAATATATTCCAGATAGATTTCCCCGTTGCGACGGCGGTTCCAGATATTGCCCTGCCAATGCCCTACGCTTAACAGTTCCTGCCACATCTCCTGGTAAAACTGTTCATCCTGCAGACCAGACTTAAGAATCGATGGGGTTTGACCAATAGCTTCCTCAGGAGAGTAACCGGTCACCTCGGTAAAGGCGCGATTAACATAGATGATACGGTTTTCCGCGTCGGAAATGATCACACCATCACTGGTGCTATCAATGGCAGCAGACATCAAGTTATATGGAACATCAGCATTCATAGCTGCAAGGTATTCCTGGTTTGCTAATATCCTTAGGACATAAAAACAATATCACTACCATTACTAATGTTTTTTTGCTCCTAACACCCCTCTACTAGCAAATGCTGTGGTTTCTATTATTGATTATTACTATGGATTATAGCTTAAATATGCAGTGCAATTACTGCGAGGGTGATTGAATTGCAGATTAGGAAGCCAAAGGCAGTGAAAAGATAAACACTGCTCCACCCTCAGGACTATTTTTCACTTCGATACTGCCAGATTGCAACTTCACCATACGGTTGGCTATTGCCAGTCCCAATCCCGCATGCTTGCCATCCTTGGTGGCTTCCACTCCCCGGTAGAAAGGTTTAAAAATATTTGGCAGATCCTGTTCCGGGATACCGGGACCGCTATCTGCAACCGATACCCAGGCAATGCTATCCTGCTGTTTCAGACTCAAAACAACCATGCCCCCTTGCGGTGCATGATCTATGGCGTTACCAATCAGGTTGTCCAGAACCCGCTCTGTCATAGCGATGTCTGCCATCACCATGGGGAAACTGGATGGAGGCTCCATCTTGAGTTCAACACCGGCCTGCCCTGCTCGCAGATTGCTCTTCTGCATCACATCATGCATCAACTCGGCTATGGCCGTGGGCTCGCATTTCGGTTCTCTATCCCGTGCTTCCAGGCTGGCCAGTTCAAACAGCTCCTCAACCATCTGCCGCAGGCGTCCGCTCTGACGCAGAGCAATGTCTATATACTCCCTGCTCTCAGACTGGCTGAGATCATCCACCTTCATATCCAGGGTTTCCAGGTAACCGTGCAGGGCTGCCAATGGAGTACGCAGGTCATGGGATACCTGGGCCACCAACTCACGTCTGAGCCGGTCCTGTTTCTTCAGCTCACCCCATTGGTCAATAATGCGTTCGGCCATCTCATCGAAGGTGGATCCCAGACGGTCTACCTCATCCTTTATGCGTGCCTGTTCCTGGGTGTAATTGTGATGCTGGGTGAATTCACTCTGCTCAAAGCTCTGCATCACATCCGACAGGCGCTGTAGCCTGCGGGTAAGCAGGTGAAACAGCAGTAGACCAGCCAGCAGACCAAACCCCAGGCTCCCTGCCAGAGCCCAGCCACCCAGACGCAGGGCATAGCTCTCCTGCACTGCCTGTTGTGCCGTATCGTACTGCTCACCACGCAGTACCACGTACAGATAACCGGTTGGCATCCTGGTTACAGAGAATGCCTTGCGACGATCATGGGAGCGTGGGTCATCACCCAACAGGGGAAACATCTCTCCATCCAGGAAATCCTGGATCGGCTTCAGGTCCACATGCTTGCGCTTCACCTTACCGGGGTCGGCAGAGAAGGCCAGAATCTTGCCCTCTGGATCCAACAGGTAGATCTCAATGCTGGGGTTGATATCCATGTAGGCACTGAAGGTCTTCTTCAATGCCTTCTGGTCAATGCGACCATCTTCCACCAGACTACGATCACTGACAATGCTCTGAGCCAGGTTACGGTTAAAGTGCTGGTTAACCTCCTGCATGTGACTCTCGGTTACCTTGGTGATAATCAGGGTGAACAGCACCCCAATCACCAGAAACAGGATAACCAGGGCCGTTGCCAGACGTGCATACAGGGTACGAAACATATCAGTCAACCTTGTCCGCAAACTTGTAACCGACGCCCCATACCGTCAGTACATACTTGGGGTTAGATGGGTCCTGCTCGATCTTGGAACGCAGACGGTTGATATGGGAGTTTACGGTGTGTTCATAACCGTCATGGTTGTAGCCCCACACCTTATCCAGAAGTTGTACCCGGCTGAAAACCCGACCCGGGTTACTGGCAAAAAAATGCAGCAACTCAAACTCACGCGCAGTAAGCTCCACATCTTCCCCTGCCACAGTAACGCTACGTCGGTCAGAATCGATCCGCAGGTCACCGCACTCAATGGATTCTGACTTCTCCGGTTCACTGGCGGCTGGCTGCTGCATGGCCTCCACGCGCCGGAACAGGGCCTTGATGCGAGCCATAAGTTCCGGAATGCTGAATGGCTTGGTGAGATAGTCATCTGCTCCCACCTCGAGTCCCAGCACCCGATCTAGCTCGGTGGACTTGGCGGTGAGCATAAGGATTGGAACATAGCCGCCCTGTTCCCGAAAACTGCGGCACAGGCTGAGGCCATCCGTATCTGGCAACATCAGGTCCAGGACCACCAGTTGATACCCATCATGAGTAAACAGATCCATGGCGCTGGCGCCATCACCAGCAATATCCGCCTCACAGCCGATATCCTTCAGGTGCTGTTGCACCAGTCGTGCTATATCCGGTTCATCTTCAACAATCAGGACTTTTCGCATGCTCTTGTTATTCGCTTTCCTGCTATCTATACGCTGATGATAGCACTGTCTGCGCCAGGTAATAATTGACCTGTATATAAAAGGGGCCAAACTCCCTCATCACGGAGCCTGGCCCCAGGCAATCAACTCCGTTACATCTTTTTATCCATCATTTTCTTATCCATCATTGTGTCTTTCATGCTATCCATGCTTCCCTTCTGCATATCGTGCATCTTATCCCCTTCCATCATCCCATCTTTCTTCATCATAGTGTCCTTTTCCATGGCCATCTTATTGTCCATCATTTTCTTATCCATCATCTTGTCATCCATCATGGTGTCTTTCTTCATCATGGTATCTTTTTTCATCATATCGCCAGCATGTACAGCCAGGCTCAGACACATAAGACAGGAACCCAGCAACATGGTGGCTTTGCGCATAGACATGATCATTTCGTGATCTCCTTAAAGTGTTCCGGCCAGGCCAGTCCCGAACCGGTTTGCACTTTAATTAAAGACTCAAGAACTCGCACTGGAATCACGATAGATTCACAAAAGTATCACGGGTGTCATTTGGTTGGATGATCTATCCCAGATCAAACTTGATGCCCTGGGCCAGCGGGAGCTCACTACCCCAGTTGATGGTGTTGGTCTGACGTCGCATGTAGGCCTTCCAGCAATCGGAACCGGCCTCGCGTCCACCACCAGTATCCTTTTCACCCCCAAAGGCACCACCGATCTCTGCCCCCGAGGTACCAATATTTATATTGGCAATACCACAGTCACTACCGGTGGCTGCCAGGAAACGTTCCGCTCGCTGCACATCCCGAGTGAACATGGATGAAGAGAGGCCCTGGGAGACATCATTATGCTGCTGCATAACCTTATCCAGTTCCGAGTAGCGCATCAGATAGAGGATGGGACCAAAGGTCTCGCGTTGCACCACAGGCCAGTGGTTTTCAGCCCGGATCAAGGTAGGTTCCACAAAGTTGCCAGGACCAGGAATGGTAGAGCCGCCATGTAGAATCTCACCACCTGCTTCCTGGGCCTCCTTGACCGCGGCCGCAAACTCCTCCACCGCTCTTACACTGATCAACGGCCCCATCAGCACACCTGACTCAAGAGGATCACCTACTTGCACCTGTTTATAGGCATTCACCAGCCGCGATACCAGTTCATCATAGATATGGTTATGTACGAACAGACGCCGCGTGGTGGTACAGCGTTGACCGGTAGTACCTACAGAGCCAAACAGGATTGCCGGTATGGCAAGCTCCAGATCCGCACTCTCATCCACAATGATGGCGTTATTACCGGATAGCTCCAGCAGGCTGCGTCCCATGCGTTGGGCCACCTTCTCACCTACCATGCGACCCACGGCACTGGAGCCGGTAAATGAGACCAGAGCAACGTTGTGGTCGGTAACCAACTGCTCAGACAGGGCACGATCTGCCGCGTAGAACAGGTTGAACACCCCGGGATGCCCAAACTCCTCCATAACCCGATTACAAATATGCTGCACCGCAATGGCACACAGAGGAGCCTGGGATGATGGCTTCCATATAACCGTATCTCCGGCGATCGCTGCAATCATGGCATTCCAGGCCCACACCGCTACCGGGAAGTTGAAGGCAGTGATTACCCCGGTAATGCCCAGGGGGTGCCACTGCTCATACATACGGTGTTGGGGTCGTTCGGAATGCATGGTCTTGCCGTAGAGCATGCGTGACTGCCCCACTGCCATATCGGCTATATCTATGGCCTCCTGCACCTCACCATCTCCCTCTTCTTTTAGCTTGCCGGTCTCCATGGTTACCAGGCTTCCGAGTGGATCTTTGTAGCGGCGCAATTCATCGCCGATGGCCCGTACCATGAGTCCGCGTTTAGGGGCTGGCACCTCACGCCAGCGCAGAAAGGCCTCCTTGGCTGCTGTGATGGTATCGGCAAAATCCTGCTTCCCGGCACTGGCCACCTGCGCCAGTTCAGCACCACTGGCGGGATTATCCGAGATGGTGATTGTTCTTGCAGATATATCGGACCATTGACCAGTCCCCCAGCAGGCACCGGGGCTGACCGCTTCTATACCAAGCTCTCTGAGGATCTTCTGCATAGTCACTCCGTACTCTCCAACGGCACACAGGAGTAGATCTCTCCCGCCGTCTCAGGTGAGATTCCCGGCGCACTGGGACACTCTCGATAGTAGTGGCCAAAGCGGTTATCCAGAATCACTGAGAGTGGGAAACTCTCCTGGGTTACAAATCCATGGTATTGAGCCTCATTCTGCAACACCACATCCACCACGCTGCAAAGACCAGCACTGGTGGCCACCTGAATGGCTGACAGTTCCCGTCCATTGATGGTGCGTGGATAGACCTTCTGCACATAGGTCTCTTCAAACAGGGCGCCCATGCGGGTGCCAGTAACCGATACATAGATCAACACCACATCCTGCAGGGTCTCGGGGATGGCATTCTCCAGGATATGTTTCAGAGTGGTGCGATCCTGATTCAGCTTCAGGTCGTTCATCAGCAGACGGATCTTGCGACAGTGTCCCGGGTAGCGCATGGTCTTGTAGTTCATGCTACGCACATCATCTATATAGCTATCCACCAGGGTGCCGAGTCCACCAGAGGTGTTGAAGGCCTCATACTCATCCCCATCCAGGGTAATGGTCTCCAACCCCTCCAGAGGCAGCAGGGTTACCTTTTTGCCATTTTTCAGGCCATAGCAGGGATTTCCATATTCATTGATAAGGCCATCGGTGGACCAGGTCAGAGAGTATCCCAGGGCATTGTTGGGATGCAGCGGCAGAGCACCCACACGCATCTTTACCGTATCCACTTTCTCGAAGTTTTCCATCAGGGCAGCAGCGGCAATACTGATAAAGCCAGGGGCCAGACCACAGTGTGGAACAAAGGCCTTGTCTGCACCCTGGCTGATGCCACGAATCTGGTTGGATGCCTCAACATCTTCCGTTAGATCAAAATAGTGCACCCCGGAAGACCTTGCCACCTGTGCCAGTGGCGCACTGCAGTGATATGGCAGAGCTGAGATAACTGCATCGATCTTGTGTTCAGATATATAGCCAGCCAGGGCATCTGCATCCTTGGCATCAAGCCGGGCAATCTCAATATCACTCCTGTTATCGGCCTTAAGCTCAGCGCTTATCTTATCTGTATCTATGTCACCGATATGCACCAGATAGTCGCCACTATCTGCCAGTTGCAGCGCACTGGGCAGACCGATCTTACCTGAGCCTAGTATCAGTAACCGATGCATAGCAATCTCCTAAAAACTCACCTGTACTGGAGATGGTCCATCTGAAATCTTGTTTAGGAGCCTCTGATTAATTCCATGATGGCCGAGACGCTGTCTTTGCGTCTTGAGATGCAAGGCGGCTTGTGTAGCTAATGGCCTTAGTCCTTAGCAAGCA
>JANQEV010000061.1 GCA_028278145.1 Chromatiales bacterium
GAGAATATCATCCAGTACCCCGGCTTCTTCAGCGGCCTTATGTAATTCAGCATCAGTAGCCAGGCCGTTGTTCAGACGCATGTTCTGGGCGATGGTGCCATGAAACATGTCTGTCTCCTGCGGCACATAGGCTATGGTACGGCGTAGATCCATGGCATTGAGTTGCCGCATATCCAGACCATCTATGGAAATAGCTCCTGCCTGAGGTCGATACATGCCAGCGATCAGCTTTAGCACAGTGGATTTACCAGATCCGGTACTACCGGTGATGGCTACCATCTCACCCGGTTGAACATCAAAGGAGACGCCAAGGGCTGCAGGGTCCTGGTCCGGTCCGTAGCGAAAACTAACCCGGTCAACAGATATCTTGCCCTGCATGTCGTCCAGCATCAGTCCGGCTTGGCCACTTTGACGCTCTACCTTCAGGGTCATCATCTGATTGATCTGCTGAATTGCCTTGAGTGTATGCTGTATCTTGGAGAAAGATAGGAAGGCACTTTGGAGTGGTGTCAGTACCCGCCATACCAGGGCCATGGTGGCAATAAGTGCACCAATGGTCATGGTGCCTTCTATCACTGCCAGGGTACCAAAGCCGATTACTGCCACCCCGGCAACGGTCATCAAACCCTGGGCCACGCTGGCCATGATGCCCGAAGAGATATAGGTGCGGTAATTTGCCATGACCGCTTCACCAGAGGTCTCGCGGAAACGTTCCCACCATACTGTTTCGCCACCAATGGCCTTGATCTCTCGGCGCCCACATAGTGACTGCATCATGATGCGTTGTTTATCGGTGCGGGCTTTTCCTGCCTGTAGTACCTTGCGATTCACAGATGGTTGCCATAAGACACCAATCACTACAAATGCCAGGACCATTCCCAAAGGAATGAGGGCAATATATCCAGCCAGAAAGGCGATGGCGACAATAAACAGCAGGGTGAAAGGCAGCTCCAGGATAACTGCGGCATTGGGTCCGGTGAAGAAGTCACGTACTGAATCGAACTGCTTCAGGCGCGACAGTTGTGCCGCCACGGTGGAGCGCTCAATAAACAGCGGTGGCAGCAGTATCATCTGGCGGAAGGTCTCCACCCCGATCAGGTAATCCAGACGTCCAGCCACTGAACCCAGTAGCTTGGCCTTGAGGAAACGCAGTACCAGATCTGCCAGCATCAAGATAGCAATACCGGAAACCAGGTAGGGCAGGGTGTCTGGTGATTTAGCGCCAATTACCTTGTCATACACCACCATGATAAACAGTGGAACAACCAGTGCTACCAGATTAATGATAAAGGTCATGGCCAGAAGGTGGATGATCATGCCCTGAAATCTGTGGAGCAGACGTGAGAACCACTTCTCCTGAGTGTTATCACTGCTGCTTATACCGTGGGATGGGTGGGTGTCGGTAAAAACATATGCGGTACCTTTAGCCCATAGAATATCCTCCACCAGGTTTTTCTCCTGGCGAGGGTCAAAATACTTGACCAGATTTTCATCCCGCTCCAGTAACACCAGCAACTGACCATCATCGTCCAGGAACAGGCATGGAAACAGCTCGTCCTTGATATCTATGATCCTGGTTTTTATGGGAGCGCTTTCATAACCGAGAGTAACCAGGATGTTGCGCAGATCTATCAGGTCCAGTTCTTCGGAAAAGTGAGGTAGTGCTTCAATAAGTTCCCTTGCATAGTTGTGCCAGCCGAGTTCATTCAACAGCGGCAGTAGGCAGGCGGCTGCGTGGGATGTGGTGCTGAAACTCTCGGTGGCATCATCGCGCAAGGCCTGGGCCATGCGTTCGGTTACAGCCTGTGCTTGTGCTGTCATGATGGCTGCACCTCAGATGGGTTATTGTTTTGTCCCTTAGCACTGCCCTGCTGCATAGCAGTTGTTTCGGTTAGCTGTCCGTCATGCAACAGGAATTGACGACTGCACAGTCGTAGGAAAGAGGGGCGATGGGAAATGATGACAATGGTGAATTTACCCAACATCTCCTCGACTACGCCCTGAAGTTTTTTGTCGTTTTTGATATCGAAGTTTGCGTTGGCATCATCAAACAGCACAATAGGTGGATTGCCCACCAGTGAACGCACCATAATAATCTTCTGTCGTACCCCCTCAGACAGGGTGTCAACCGCAGCTCCGCCGACCTGAGTGTCCAGGCCATTTGGCAGCCTGGAGATGATCTCCTCCAGCCCAAGTTTTGTAGATAGATCTAATGCGTGATCAATGACCTCACCTTCCCGATACAGGGTCATGTTCTCCAGGATGGTTCCCTCAAACAGATTGCCGAGTTGCGGTACTATTCCTATCTGGGAGCGCAGGTACTCCAGATCAAAATCAAGTATGTCTTTGTCGTCCAATAGAACCTGCCCTTCAGTTGGATGCAGAAAGCCTGACAGCAGATTAATCAGGGTACTCTTTCCGGCGCCATTGTTTCCGGTGATACTGATCGAGTCGCCAGGGTTAATGGTCATTGAAATATCTGAAAGCAGTTCCTGCTCCTGGGTGGGATATTTAAAACTGACATTACGCAGTTCTATTTTGCCTGTAATTCCGTCCTCGGAGGCATATTTGCCGTCCTTTTCCTGCTCCATGGTATACAGCTCAGAGATCTTTTTATGTGCCAGACGGATGGACTGGAATTGAATCCACAGTCCCATGGCGCGCAGTCCAGGCTGTAACACGCGACTGGATAGCATGGTGCCTGCAGCCAGGGCGCCAATGGTCAGAATTCCGTCAATTACGTAGAAGCTGCCGATGGTCACAAATGACACTGCTGAAAGTTGTGAGAAGGTGGCGCCAATACCCTGGGCTACGCTGTTAATCTTACTGAGTTCAAACACACTTCCAGCAGACTGGGCCTGAAGTTTTTCATACCGTCGCAGCATGAATGACTCCATGGCCATGGATTTTATGGTGTGTATCCCTTGCAGGGTTTCAATCAGGAAATTTTGCCGGCGGTCCTCCATGGTGGAACGGGTTTCCAGGGCTTCATGTAGATGACGGCCGGTGATAATAGACACCAGTAGAAATATCAGTAACAAAGCTAGCGGGATAAATATCAGTGGGCCGGCAATGACCCATATGAGAACTAAAAAAACCACCACAAAGGGGAAATCAAGCATCAACAGGATGGATTGCCCAGAGTGGAACTCCTGGATCTGTTCCAGGGCATTCATCTTGTCCAGATAAAATCCAGTGGATTTCTCTTCAAAGGCCAGAGTTTCCGAGTCAAGAATCCTGCTCATGGCCTTGAGGCTTTCGCGATGATCGAACCTTGCTCCCTCCCAACTAAGAATGAGGGAACGGAATATCTTGAGTATGGTATCCAGTACCACCACTACCATCATCCCCGCCAATAGCAGGATAAAGGTCTCTTTTGCCTGGTTGGGAATGATTCGGTCATAGACCTGCAAAATCACCATGGGTAGGGCAAGCGCGAACAGATTGATGGCAAGAGAAGCCAGTAATACGCTTGGTTTACGCCAGGTGGTGGGGGTTTTGAATGACCCGGTGGAAAATAGCTCTGTTTTTTTTCTGTGCATATGTATTTTTTGGTAGAGCCAGAAAAAATCTCCAAGAAAATACCCGGAGAACCCGATTTGCATTCCTATTAACGGCAATATTCGTATATATCTTTAGTAATTAATTAAAAGTTCCGAATCATATTCCTAAAAACATAAAGGTTTTCAGGCTGATGTCGCCAAAAGCTGAAGAAGAGTACGTTTATTCAGCTGATGAGGCTCAGAATGGCAACCGACAATAAGCAAGATTTTGGAAAAATTCGTGAAGAAGCAACGGAAGATCTGTTCGACCGTAGTGCGGAATACCAAACAAGACAACAAGAGAAGCCTGAAGATGAGATCAGAGATCACCTGAAAACACCTGGTGAAGAGCTTTTTTTACAGAATATTCAACAAGGTAGCGAGTCTGGTGCTGAGGAAGATATCGTCAAATCTGTTGAGCAGACTGGTGCGGAATCAAACGCTGATTCCCTGGGTAATATGTCTCAGGAATCTACAGCTGATGAGCATGCCGGCGCTGCTGTGGCAGGATCAGCGGAAACTGAATCTTCGGAACAACAAAATGCCACGACTTCAACAGCGAGACGTTCAGGATCTTCCAGTGAAGACAAAGTACCACCGCGTACGGGTAAGAGTGCCAGGGAATCCCAGGAACACCAGGAACAGCAGGCCTCAGAAGGATTAGAATTCGCTTCGGTTGCGTCAGCTCCAGCTATGGAAGCTGCTGTAACTGTTGACCAGCAACCATCTGATGTAGCACCACAAACAGCAACGAATTCAGCGCCTACAGACATAACCCTGTCGTCCACTGAGATAGCGGAGAATTCAGAGCCAGGAACCGTTGTAGCAACCTTGGGTGCGGTAGATCCTGATTCTGGTGACACTTTTACATTTTCCCTCATGGACGATCCATCGGGTTTCTTTGCAATTTCAGGTGATAAGCTGGTTGTCAGAGAAGGTGCTGAACTCAATTTTGAGGTGGCACAACTGCATGAACTTAGCATCCAGGTTACAGACAGCTTTGGTAATTTGTTCAGCAAAGAGTTTTCTATTGATGTTTTAGACCTGAATGAAGGACCAGTTATTGATTCAGATATCCGTGCTGAAACTACAGAAGGTGCTGCAAAAATAAGTGGTTCTATTAGTGCCACAGATGAGGATTCCGGAGCTGTTTTATCCTATTCCATTACTGAAGGTAATAGTGCTCCAGACGGCTTTGAACTGAATGCAGACGGGAGCTGGAGTTTTAACCCGGCTGATTCTGCCTATGATTCTATGAGTGTGGGTGATACTGCTGCCATCACCATCCCTGTCACGGTTACAGATGAACACGGAGCTATGGATTCTGCCTTTATCCAGATTCAGGTCCATGGCACTAATGACCTGCCAACTATAGATATAGTATCCACCACCAAAGTCGATGAGGATGGTTCCAAGACCATCTCCTTCAGTGCAGCCGACGTGGATGGCAAGGTCTCTACCGAAGCTGCAGCCAGCCACGGCAAGGTAAGCGTGGATGAGGCTAGTGGCGAGATCACCTATACCCCAGATGCTGACTACCATGGCTCGGATACCATCAAGGTAACCACCACCGATGATGATGGCGCTTCAGTAACCAAGACAGTCTCAGTAACAGTCAGTGATATAAACGATGCACCGACCCTTAAGGTAGAGGCTACAGCCACCGTGAATGAGGATGGTTCCAAGACCATCTCTTTCAGTGCAACCGATGTGGATGGCAAGGTCTCTACCGAAGCTGTAGCCAGCCACGGCAAGGTAAGCGTGGATGAGGCTAGTGGCGAGATCACCTATACCCCAGATGCTAACTTCCATGGTTCGGATACCATCAAGG
>JANQEV010000079.1 GCA_028278145.1 Chromatiales bacterium
AGTACGAGTCTCAATAAACACTACCGCCATGGGCTTGCCCACATTATCCAGGGTCACATTCCGCATGCGGCGGCCACCAGCACCGTCCAGCTGCACCACAACTGCAGGCGAGCCTGAGTTCTGATCAAAACCGGATCTGGCATCGGAAATCTGGTTACCGGTAACGATCACCCGCTTCTTGAGCAGGATGGGCTGTCCATCCCGGGTCTTGTAGAGTTTGGAGCCTACGGGGATCTTACCGGCCAGGGCATCCTGCAGATTACCCTCCGTATCCTCCAGGCGATATTCCAGAGTAGCAGTGGCGCCCAGGATATTCTTCAGCTTACTGGGGTCCTGCGCACCTGGTAGCTGAACCACGATCCGGCGTTCACCCTGCTGTTGGATGATGGGCTCCGCCACACCCAGGGCATTCACTCGATTACGCAGAGTGGTTATGTTCTGTTGCAAGGCAAACTTACGTGCTTCTTTCTGCTCCACCTGATCCATTGCAGCGGTAACAAAGAAGGCACCGGCCTCATCCTGGGTATCCAGTTTGAGAGTCCTGAACTGCCCCCCGATCACATCCAGCGCCTTGTCCCGTACCTCAGCAGCGCGGAATTTTGCCTGCACCACGCCATCCTTCTGGGCAACGGTTATATAACGCAGCTTGTTCTTACGTAACAGGGTGCGGATATCACTCTGATAACGCTCCAGGGCCTGTTTTACCGCAGCATCGATATCCACATCTATCAGAACATGTATACCACCACGCAGATCCAGGCCGAGATACATGGGTTGGGCATCTACCGCATCCAGCCACCAGGGCAAATCCGGCAACAGGGTAAGGGCAGTTATATAGTTAGGCCCCAGGGCAGTTGTCAGAGCCTCCTGGGCCTGCAACTGCGATTCTGAGTCGTTAAACCTTATTAATAGCTTATCGCCGACTGGCTCTAGCGCCTTTACGCTAATACCTGCCGCCTCCAGGGCGCTCTTGACCTTATCTTCGGTACCAGTGTCCACCTGGGCACGGCGGGTACCGGAAATCTCGATAGACGGATCCTGGTCAAAGGCATTGGGCAAGGCGAAAAACAGCCCAATCAGGACCACAACCACTACCAGGAGATTCTTCCAGAGAGGATATCGATTCATCGTTGTTCTTCTGTATCCGGAGTACCGGCTAGGCGCATAAACAACCCCAACCTGAATCCGGAGTTACAAATCCGGTTACAGTTCCTTTAGTGTTCCTTTCGGCATAACTGCTGCCACGGCCTGACGGCGAATCTTCACCTCAACCCCGTCGGCAACCTCAAGCTGGATGAAGTTATCACCCAGGTTGGTGATCTTACCCATCATGCCACCTTCGGTCTGTACTTCATCGCCCTTGGCCAGGGCATCCACCATCTTCTTCTGTTCTTTTTGGCGCTTCACCTGGGGACGGATCATGAAAAAATAGAGTATGACGATCAAGCCAATAGGCAGGATCAATCCACCAAGACCACCACTGGGGTCAGCAGCAGGAGCGGCTTGAGCCATAGCATCAGAAATCAAGAAACTCATAGTTATTTAACCCGGTTCGAAGTTATTAAAGCGGCGTATTATGCCACAGTTGTAGCGGACAAAGGAAAGGGAAAACTCCCTATAATTGGCGCTAATAGACAAAAAATGGGCCAATAGAGTCAAAATTCAGTCAGTCACCAGGTCACTGCCGCTTGCCAGCTCATCGCTAACCTCCGGGAGCTGATCCAGCTCCACCTTTTCAATCTGACCAAAGCGGTTGCTGATCTTGCGCGCCGAGACATTCACCTCATCTACATCCTTCTGGGCCATGTTGATATGCTTGGAGAGGCGCTCCATACGTTCCTGGAAACGGCCAAAATCCTTGGACAGGGAGTTCAGATGTAGTTGGATAACATGCACCTGTTCCCTGGTAGCCGCATCCTTGAGTACCGCCCGGGCCGTGGTCAGTATGGCCATCATGGTGGTAGGCGAGACCAGCCATACCCGCTTCTTGTGGGCCTCTTCCACCAGCTCCGGGAAGTGGCCGTGGATCTCGGCAAATATAGGTTCAGAGGGAATAAACATTACCGCCCCATCCGAGGTCTCATCAGCAATGATATATTTTTCTGCAATATCGTTAATATGCTTGCGGATATCCTGGCGAAACTGGCTGGAGGCACGCTCCCGTTCCACCTCAGGCAGCTCCAGATTGATCATATGGCGATAGCTTTCCAGGGGAAATTTAGCATCGATAGCGATATGGCCACTGGGCTCAGGCAGAAACAACATACAATCCGCCCTCACCCCGGTACTCAGGCTATGCTGCAGAGAAAAGGCGTTTTCCGGCAACAGGCTGCGAATCAATGCGGTAAGTTGTACTTCACCGAAGGCACCACGGGAACGCTTGTCTGCCAACACCTCCTGCAGGCTCACCACGTTGGTTGAAAGTTCAGTGATACGTTTCTGCGCCTCATCAATGCGAGACAGGTGCTCAAGCACCCGCGAGAAGGTCTCGGTAGTGCGCTTGAATCCTTCATCCAGGCGTTTCTCCACCTGGCCACTGATATCCTTCAGGCGCTGGTCGGTGGAATCGGTGAGCCGGTCGAAGCGCTTGCCCAGCTCTTCCCGGTTTTGTTGCAGGGCGGTGGAGATCTGCCGATTGATCCCTTCGAAGCCGTGACCAAGGGAGTCTGCCGTTCCCGCCTGCATCTCACCAAACCGCTTCTCCAGCAACTGGTGTATACGGGATAGATACAGGATCTGATGCCGCTGCTGTTCATGCATATCCTTATGCCCAGAACTACGAGCTTCAGCCAGCTGTTGCTGCAGCGCCCGCTCCTGCTCACGCAACAACTCCTCCAGACGATGCTGACTCTGATTATTGAACTCTGCCGCACGCAGTACACGTCCCTGCCGCAGCCATAGCAGTAGTGCCAGCAGTAACAACATGGCCATGCCGACCAGACTGATCAACTCTGAATATGCTGTGATTTCGGCCATCTCGTCTCTCTCCGCATCAGCAAATATACCTGATCACCCAACAGATCAGTTTGAAAATAATCCTGGCCAGGCATGGCCTTTTCTCATTGATAACAGGTACAATTCTGTCTGAACCAGGCAAATCCTGACCCTGGGATACGATGTTAATCTAACTCACCAGATTCTCCATTTGTTCTATATCTTATCCGCACTGCTGACACACTACAAATTTATCCATG
Organism: Chromatiales bacterium; assembly: GCA_028278145.1. Taxonomy (GTDB): domain Bacteria; phylum Pseudomonadota; class Gammaproteobacteria; order Chromatiales; family Chromatiaceae; genus JAAGZL01. The sequence continues at coordinate 3,195 of JANQEV010000079.1, forward strand.
CACATCTACATGAAAACTCTTGGCTGCCGCCTGAATGAGGCTGAGTTGGAAACCTGGTCACGGGAGTTTCAGGAACATGGGCACCAGCTTACCCAGGTATTGGAACAGGCCGACATGGTGGTGGTTAACAGCTGTGCAGTTACCGCTGAGGCAGTGCGAAAATCCCGCAAGGCCATGCACCGGGCACACAACCGCAACCCTGAGGCAAAGCTGGTGGTCACCGGTTGTTATGCATCCCTGGACCCAACATCCGCTGCCCACGATATGGGTGTGGATCTGGTGATCGGTAACCAGGACAAGGAGCGCCTGGTGGAGATAGTAAGTAGAGAGCTGGAGCTTAAGAGCATGCCGCAACTGGCCACGGAACCCGGGGTAAACTCCCTGCTGGCCCGCGGCAGACAACGGGCATTTGTAAAGGTGCAGGATGGCTGCCGCTATAACTGCACCTTCTGTATCGTAACTGTGGCCCGGGGTGAAGAGAGAAGCCGCCCGATCACCGAGGTGGTTGACGAGATAAATCAACTCCATGACGAAGGCATCCAGGAGGCAGTATTGACCGGCGTCCACATAGGTGGCTACGGAAATGACCTTGGCAGCACTCTAACTGAATTGATCCAAACACTTCTGGAACAGACCAGTATCCCCAGACTACGCATCGGTGCTATAGAGCCATGGGACCTGCCCGAGGAGTTCTGGAACCTGTTTGATAATCCACGCTTCATGCCCCACCTGCACCTGCCACTGCAAAGTGGATCTGACAGCATCCTGCGCCGCATGGCACGGCGCTGCAAACGTGATGAGTATGCTCAGCTAGTTGCCAACGCCAGGGCCAGGGTCCCCAATTTCAATATCACTACCGATATCATAGTCGGCTTCCCTGGGGAAGGCGAACAGGAGTGGCAGGAATCTATAGAGTTCATCCGGCAGACCGGTTTTGGCCACCTGCACATATTCACCTTCTCACCGCGCACAGGCACCATGGCTGCAGAGATGCCAGGCCGGGTAGACCGTGACACCATGCGACGTCGCAGTCAGGAGCTACACGAACTCGGCATGCAGATGAAGCGTGATACCCTGCAGCAGAACCTGGGACATAGTTATGAGGTCCTGATAGAGGGCAAGGAGGAGTGTAGCGACCATGGCGGTCCGGTAGGGGTGGGATACACACCAAATTTCCTGCGGGTTAAGGTACCATACGCGGCAGGAGAGGTTCTGGATAACCGGATAGTCACGGTCAGATTGGATGCAATCGGCAACGACGGAACTACCCTTTCAGGTAAAATATTATAAGGAGTAGCAGGTGGCACCCACCTCTGACACACATAGCCTCTGGCGGCCACAGATACTTATCTTCTCCAATCTTTTTGCCATCATCCTGTTTGCCAGCTGGCTGTTGGAGCCAACCCGTTCCCTCTGGCTGGAGCTGGATGTATGGTGCTTCTGGGTTATGAATAACTCCCTGGCTGAAGGGAAGGCCTGGCAGTGGCTATGGGCCATAACCAATAACCGCGCCTTCGACCTGGTGCCGGCAATGTGCATGCTACTTATCTATGGCCACTGCAGTCTGCGTCATGACCGGAAGAATTTGAACCGTTATATCGCCATTGGGATCCTGCTGATACTTACGGTAGTGGTGGCATCGCAGTTTGGTAAGGCCATCCCCGTAAAACGTCCCAGTGCCACCTTCGCCTTCCCGGAAGCCCTACGCATCTCCCAGCTGGTACCAGAGATCATAACCAAGGACACAGCCAGCGACAGCTTTCCGGGCGACCATGGTCTGATCCTGCTACTATATGCTGGGTTTGTGGCCTTTTTCATGCCACGCATATATGGGGTCCTGGCAGCCCTGATGGTGATCCCATTCACCCTGCCACGCCTGATGAGTGGGGCGCACTGGTTGACTGATGAGATCGTAGGCGCTGTAGCGGTGGCAATGATAACCCTGAGCTGGATCATGGCTACCCCCGTGCACAGCATTGCAGTAAATCTGTTTGAAAGCTGGATCTCGAGGCTGAGAAATAGTCAATAATTTATGTCCTCCCAGAAACAAAAAATTAACCACGAAGAGCGCAAAGGGCACGAAAGTTAGTATATTTATTAACAATCCGTTTTCTTTGTAACCTTGGCGACCTTTGCGGTTTAACCCATTGTTTCTGTACAAACTATAACCATAGCATCATGCTGATCGACAGCCACTGCCATTTTGACGATCGTAGATTCGACCAGGACCGCTCGGATGCCTGGCAACGTGCTCATGAAGCAGGCGTAGTGGCCCAGGTTATCCCAGCTGTTACTGCAGCCGATTGGGAAAGAGTCAAACAGACCTGCAGCAGCTATAGCGGACTCTATCCAGCCTATGGCCTGCACCCCATGTTCTGGAACGAGCATAGTGACAGTGATCTACAGAGACTGCGCAGCTGGATCGAGCGGGAAAATCCGGTAGCTGTTGGTGAATGCGGCCTGGATTTCTATATAGATAATCCCAACAAGAAGCGGCAGCTTGAATTGTTTGAAGCGCAATTGGATATCGCCACAGAGTACAATCTACCATTGATCATACATGCCAGACATGCGGTGGAAGAGGTAATTAACCGCCTGCGTCGCTACCAAGGACTCACTGGCGTACTGCATAGCTATTCCGGCAGCCTGCGGCAGGCAGAGCGCCTTATAGATATGGGTTTCCTGCTAAGCTTTGGTGGCCCTCTTACCTATCCTAATGCCACGCGCCTGCAACGTCTGGTAGCACAACTGCCGCTGGAATCTATCATGCTGGAGAGTGATTCCCCGGACCAACCGGACAGTCAGCACCGTAATCAACGCAATGAACCTTGTTACCTGCCGCTGATTCTGCAGCGGATGGACGAAATCAGAGATGAAACCATAGAAACCATCGCTGCACACACCACAGAAAATGCTATCAATCTATTTGGAATATCAGTATGAGTCTTGATCAAGAGAGGACAGAGATCCTCATCGGCCAGTCTGGGATTGCACAACTGGCGAACAAACATGTAATGGTGGTTGGCCTAGGTGGAGTCGGTGGCTATGCCGCCGAGGCCATTGCCCGCGCCGGTATAGGCAAGATAACCATAGTGGATTATGACCGGGTAGCTCCCAGCAACTGTAACCGGCAGCTACCTGCTCTACAGTCCACTATTGGACAACCCAAATCCGAGGTAATGGGCCAAAGACTGCTAGATATCAATCCAGACCTACAGTTGGAAATCCTGGACACCTTTCTCAACCCTGACAACACCCCTGAAATTCTGCAGGATAGATCTATAGATTATCTCCTGGACTGCATCGACAGCATTGCCTGCAAGGCAACGCTGGTTGCTGCATGCCAGGATAAGGGGATCCCTGTGGTATCGGCCATGGGTGCCGGTGGGCGGTTGGATGTTACCAGGGTAAGGGTTGCCACCCTGGAAGATACTATGATTTGCCCCCTGGCGCGTGCCATGCGTGGACAAGTGAGAAAGCTTGGAGGGTCTCTGGATTACCCGGTAGTGTTCTCGGATGAGGTACCAGTGAAGGGACTACCCCATCAACCTATTGATGATGACAATGCTGGCCGGCCACGAGCGGTGAATGGGACCATCTCATATCTACCAGGACTGTTCGGATTGATGCAGGCAGGCCTGGTAATACGGGAATTGATTGAGTCCGGCAGCTAGGAGTTTTTCGCCGCATCTGCATCCAGGTCAGACCATATACCTCCTATGCTAGACTTCTAATAAATTAAAATGAAGGGTTCATCATGAGTCTCGACCCTGGTGGCAACGCAAACAGATCTGGCAACAGACTTAGCCGCCTGCAGTGGGTCCAGTTCCTGTTTCTCCTATTGTTTCACACCTCACTATTTGCACTGACTCCAGATGCGCCAACAGAGAAAAACCATGCCAAGGTCAAACCCAGCGGAACCTTTACCTGGGCGGATGGCAGACGTGCAAGTTTCATTGCAGCTCCTGTAATAACATCAAGCGATTTACAGCGCATGGAATCCAGGACCATTAGTTTTGGCAAGGTCCTGAAATGGCACGATGGAACCATCTGCAACCACTGGCAACTCATCCCCAACCACCTCTACCGTGCCTTCCTGGAAGACCCACTACTCAGCGATACCCAGCTTCAAAGCCGGGAAAAGGGATGGAGCAATCGACTACTTAATCAAGGCTACGAAGTTATATGTGAAGGTGTAAGTATCGGCAGCCTGACGGACATCGATGGGCGTACCCTGGTGGTACCCATGTTTAACTCTGCACTCAACGGCCTGTTTGAAAAACCGCTTGATCGCAGAGTCATGCTGGAAATGGCCCGCACTCTGAAACAACATCAATTTACTTCCACCACGCCGCACCTACTCTCACATGAGCATTTTCGCGACGCCATATCATCTTATGCGACTCACATGGGTGGGTTTAACCTGAAGTTTTATCGCTCCCCTGTTACTTGGAGCATACTGAATGAGTTAATTCACAGCCCGGGAATGAGAAGACAGCTGGGGCTGGACACTCCTGACTGATTGAGTACAGAACGATAGTTCCCAGTATAAAAAAAGGCCGCTGATTAGGCGCTGTATACCAGCCACCAGATTCAACGACCTTTACTCATGATCAAGACTAGAAGCTAATGATTTACCACGCGTGGCAGTGATTTTGCCTGTTCCACCCAATCCTGCACCTGGGATGCCGTAGGCACCTGTCGCACAAGATTCTTCTCATCATTTACCTCTGCCATCTTTGCCTGGAGGTTATCGGCATTTCTCTGGGCAAGTTCCGGGACGGTGTCTACACCCGCACATTCAAGCAGATCGGCATACTGGGTGCTTACACCTTTGATTCGTGCCAGATCGGCACGATTGACCCAATTGAGGATCAACTTCTCACTGATGCCGGATTTGTCTGCTATCTCTTGTCGTCCTTTCTTTTCACAACCTGCCTGTAACAAGCTCTCCAGTGAAGTAATGCCTGATTCAGTCAATTTGGCTGAGTATGCATCACCAATACCCTCAATATCGGATAATTTTGACATGATTCTCTCCTTAAGATGCTCCGTTCTATGGCGTGGAAAACTGCGTTATCCATTGTTGGTATATCACTCGGATACACGTTTTGTTTTCAAACACAGATATCCTAAGTCTATACAATAAAATAGGAGTTTAAAGGGAGAGTTGATTAATATTAAATATAAATACGACATATCCCAGATATGTAAATATACGCCAGAAAATACAGAGTGAATACCCACTAAAAAAAAAGAAGCGAAAGAGCTGCGGGGTAATGTCAAAGAGATTTCTTTAGACAAATTATTGACGACATTCATCCAATTCAACCACATGACAACCAAGCCTCAGATATCTACGGATGCTGTCATGGTTTGATTATCTGAAACCGCTCCACCCAGATCAGTTCACAGGCACTGGCACCTGTGTCCTCTCGGGTCAGGGAGCTTTTCCAGCGCCAGCCATCGCTGGCCTTGATCTCAACCAGATGTCCTGACAGTTCTACAATCTCTCCGGTACGCACCTTCTCTATGTCTGACTTCAACGCGTCATCGGCAGGAATCAGGTGCATATTCGCGCTGTGGGTCTCGATCTCGCGCACTGGGATTGGAGGCTCTTTGGTGGACCATCTGTACCAGCGCCCACCCTGGGATATCTCTATCTGCGCAACCACAGACTCATCTGACATGTTCCCCCAGCCCAGGGCGAGATCCACCGGTGACAGTTCTGCCTCACGATCAAACCGGTAGTCCTCTCGCGACAGCACCTTGGCCCGGATCCAGAACCTGGCCAAAGGGGTGACTGTGTAATCACCGTGATTAAAGCTGAATGGCTCCTTGATACCGGTCTGCCGGGGCGACTCCTTGGCATGTACACCCGGGCCCATAGTCACTGTCCCAGGATCGGTAAACAGCTTCCACGCTGTTGCCACAACCAGTAGCAGAAAGATAACTCTCTTCATGGATATGTTTACGACCAGCAGAGGCTTGATCTTGAGCAGGCATCCATCCAGCGCCTGGATGCAAGAGATGATTACTTCTTGATTCCACCCTGGGTGGATGCCAATGGATCCAGCAGTCGTTCCAGTTCTGCCCGGCTCAATCCTGTCTCCTCCAGGGCAACTTCAATAACCGGCCGCCCTTCACTATAAGCGCGTTTGGCAATCTCTGCCGCCTTGAGGTATCCCACAGCCGGGTTAAGAGCGGTTACCAGTACCGGATTATGTTTCAGCTCCCTGGCGAGTCGTTCTCTGTTCACCTTGAACCCCTTTATCGCCTTATCCGCAAGCTGGCGCGCAGCGAGTCCCAGCAGTTCGATACTCTGCAGCAGGTTATACGCAATCACCGGCAACATCACATTGAGCTGGAAACTGCCAGACTGTCCCGCCAGGGCAATAGTGGCATCATTACCAATCACCTGGGCTGACATCATGGCAGTTGCCTCCGGGATTACCGGGTTTACCTTACCCGGCATGATGCTGGAACCAGGCTGTAGCGCCGGCAGTTCTATCTCAGCCAGTCCTACCAACGGCCCACTGTTCATCCAGCGCAGGTCATTGGATATCTTCATGATACTGACCGCAACCACCTTGAGCTGACCAGACAACTCCACCGCAGTGTCCTGACAGCCCAGCGCCTCAAAGGGCGAATCGCTGGCCGCCAGATTCAGCCCTGTGTGCTCACTCAGTTTTTGGGCTATGCGGGTGGCAAATTCGGGATGGGTATTGATACCGGTTCCAACCGCCGTTCCACCCTGGGCCAACTGGTGCAGGCGTGGTTGCACCGACTTGATGCGGGCAATACCATTACGAATCTGGGCTGACCAGCCAGACAGCTCCTGATCCATACGGATAGGCATGGCATCCATGAGATGGGTACGCCCTGTCTTACAGACCGAACTTAGTTCACTACCCTTCTGCTCTATGCTACCTGCCAGGTATTCCAGGGCTGGTAGCAGATCGTTCTCAATGGCAATAGCAGCACTGAGGTGAATGGCGGTGGGAATGACATCATTGCTGCTCTGACCCAGATTCACATGGTCATTGGGACTGACCTCAAGTCCAAATCCGGCCGCAATGGTGGCCAGCACCTCGTTCATATTCATATTGCTACTGGTACCGGAACCAGTCTGAAACAGATCTACCGGAAACTGATCCAGATACTCACCTGCCATTATGGCTTCTGCAGCATCCACGATAGCCTCCGCCATGCTGGGCGAGAGAAGACCCAGTTCCGCATTCACTTCAGCCGCCGCCTGTTTGATCATGGCAATGGCCTGGATAAATTGGGAAGGCAACTGCAGACCACTGGGGGGGAAATTCTCCACGGCACGCTGGGTCTGGGCACCATAGAGGGCATCAGCCGGGACCATTAGCTCACCCATGCTGTCTCTCACCATACGCTGCTTGGGATTTGTCATAGCAGTTGTCCGAGTGGTTGTTGGTACAAGATGTTTCTGGGTCTATGCGCTGGCAAGCTTTCTCAGTACATAGTGCAGTATGCCGCCATGTATGAAGTAGTCCCACTCCTTGGGTGTATCGATACGTACGGCAACCTGGAAACTGGCACTGCTACCATCTGCTCTGGTAGCGGTAACAGCCAGTTCCTTGGCATTGGGAGTGGCATGCTCTATGTCATACAGTTCACTACCATCCAGCCCCAGGCTCTCCACCCCCTCTCCTGGCATAAATTGTAGCGGTAAAACTCCCATGCCAACCAGGTTGGAACGATGGATACGTTCATAGCTTTTGGCAATTACCGCCTTCACACCCAGCAGACGTGTACCCTTGGCTGCCCAGTCCCGGGAGGAACCGGTGCCATACTCTTTGCCGGCCAGGACCACCAGCGGAGTACCCTCTTCCCGATAGCGCATGGCGGCTTCGTAGATAAACATCTGATCATCACCTGGTTGATATCTGGTCCAGCCCCCTTCGGTACCAGGCGCTAACAGATTACGCAGGCGAATATTGGCAAAGGTGCCGCGCATCATCACTTCATGATTACCGCGCCTGGAGCCGTAACTATTAAATTCTGCACGCTCAATATCATGCTCCAGAAGATAGTCGCCAGCCGGGCTATCCACGGCAATGGCACCTGCAGGTGAGATATGATCTGTGGTCACACTCTCACCCAACAAAGCCAATACCCTGGCGCCCGTAATCGCCTCTATCTTTTCCGGCTCCCTGGTCATGCCATCAAAATAGGTTGGTTTACGGATATAGGTGGAGTCTGGATCCCAGCTATAGCGCTGGGTGGCAACTGCATCCAGCGCCTGCCAGCGGCTGTCACCCGAAAATACAGTGTCATAGGCGTTGCGAAACATATCGGAACTGATGGTGTCCTGGATTATCGATTGCACCTCCTGGCCACTGGGCCAGATATCCGCCAGATATACCGGCTCGCCATTCTTGTCGCTACCCAGGGGTTCAAGGCGCAGGTCAATATCCATGGTCCCGGCCAGGGCGTAGGCCACTACCAGGGGCGGTGATGCCAGATAGTTCATCTTCACATGGGGATGAATGCGTCCTTCAAAATTCCGGTTGCCAGAGAGCACCGAGGTAGTAACCAGCCCCCCACTCTGTATCGCCTCAGCAATAGGTTCAGGCAAAGGACCTGAGTTACCAATACAGGTGGTGCAGCCATAACCGACCACACTGAACCCCAGTGCCTCCAGGTCATCGATAAGCCCGGCCTGTTGCAGATAGTCGGTAACCACCTGGGAACCAGGGGCAAGACTGGTCTTGACCCAGGACCGGCTGGTCAGCCCCAGCTCCACCGCTTTGCGTGCCAACAGCCCTGCCGCTACCATCACCGATGGATTGGAGGTGTTGGTGCAGGAAGTTATGGCGGCTATCACCACCGCACCATCCTTCAGCCTGAAGCTCGCACCCGAGTTGTCAACTTCGACCCCGTCTGGAGTGGCGTTGCCACCATCCTGACGAAACTGGTCAACACTGCTCTGGTACGAACTCTTGGCCTTACCCAGTGGGATTCGATCCTGAGGCAGCTTGGGCCCGGAAAGAGATGGCTCCACACTGGATAGATCCAGCTCCAGCACAGCACTATATTCCGCTTCAGTTGCACCAGGTTCCCGGAACATACCCTGGGCCCGGGCATAAGCCTCTACCAATGCCACCTGACTGGCACTTCTGCCACTCAGTTCCAGATAACGCAATGTCTCTTTGTCGATGGGGAAGATGCCGCAGGTAGCACCGTATTCCGGTGCCATATTGGCTATGGTGGCCCGGTCGGTCAGGGGCAGATGCTCCAGACCGTCACCAAAGAACTCCACAAACTTACCTACCACACCGGCACTGCGCAGCATCTGGGTAATAGTCAATACCAGATCTGTTGCGGTCACCCCTTCGGTCAGTTCGCCCTGGAGCCGGAACCCAACCACCTGGGGGATAAGCATACTGATGGGTTGCCCCAACATCCCGGCCTCGGCCTCGATACCACCCACACCCCATCCCAGTACACCCAGACCGTTGATCATGGTGGTGTGGGAGTCAGTTCCCACCAGGGTGTCTGGATAGGCCTGGGTAATCCCGTCCCGTTCCTGGGTGAACACCACCGGTGCCAGATACTCCAGATTTACCTGGTGCACAATACCGGTGCCTGGCGGCACCACCCGGAAGTTGGAGAAGGCCTGCTGCCCCCAGCGCAGGAATGCATAACGCTCCCGGTTGCGTTCAAACTCTATACGGGTATTCAGATCCAGGGCATCCTGGCTGTTGAAGGCATCCACCTGCACTGAGTGATCAATGACCAGATCAACCGGAGAGAGAGGATTTATCCTGTCTGGATCTCCCCCCAGATCCACCATGGCATCGCGCATGGCTGCCAAATCTACCACCGCCGGCACCCCGGTAAAATCCTGCAGCACCACCCGGGCCGGAGTAAAGGATATCTCCCGCTCCGGCTGCGCCTGTGGATCCCAGTTGGCCAGGGCCTCTATATCACCCCGCTCAACATCCACTCCATCTTCCAGCCGCAGCAGGTTTTCCAGCAGGATCTTGAGGGAAAATGGCAGGCGGGATATATCAAGTTCAGGCTCCAGGGCCTTGAGACTGAATATTTCGAAATCCCTGCCATCCACACTGACAGTGGCGCGGGTATTGAAGCTGTCAGTAGTCATAGCCGACTGTTTTGGGGCCAGTTAATATTCACTACCACTACGACATCAATAATCTGCCATATTATGCCATTCTGCATCTTCTACCCAGGTATCAGGATGCTGCAGGAACTCAATCAGATTATCCAAAATTATGTAATGCTTCCCCTCTTCTTCAGCAATCTGCAGACAGAGGTTCTTCTGCTCAGGATCAGATATCTCATCGGCCTTCTGCTGATAGGTCTCCTGACTCTTGCGCTCTACATCACGTGCCTTGGTATAGGCGGCAATCTGTTCTGAATCGATACTCTGGTCACCCTCACCCTGGGACTTCATTTCAGTGAACAGATTTTTTATTTTTGATATGTGATCACCCTCTTTTCTGGTAACCGGATGATTCTCCTTCATCTGCATGAAGGTCTCATAGTGTTCTGCTTCTGCATCAGCAAGTATTGTAAATACCTGTTTGACGCCAGCGTTGTCTGCCTTGGCTGCCAGTTCACGATAGTAGTCTTCCCCGTCTTTTTCCATCTGCAAGGCGTAATCAATAATATTCACTTCTGTTCTCCTAAATATATTGCGTACTTATACCGCTTCGATATGTTGGGTTAATACTAAATATTGTTTCGATAATATTTGTGACTTACTTAAGTAGAGTGTAGTTTATAGTTTTAAGCTCTTCAGCATGGAAGCATGTTATTAGTTAATGGCTGAAACAAACCGTTAATAACCATCTCAATCAAATCCCTTTATGCAGCCGCCTAAGGAACACTTCCATCTCCTTGGAGGCCTGAATATCACCTCTTTCCGATGCAACCTTAATCCCTTTGACCAGAACTTCTTCCGCCTGTTCCTCTTCCCCTTTCTGCAATAGCGTCTTACCGTAAAGCTTCCATGCTGCAGAGTATCTTGGGTCAATTTCCACTGCTTTTTCAAGATGCACAAGCGCTTGCTCTACCTGATCTTCTTTCAGATATGCACTAGCAATACTGAAACGCAACAACGCGTTATCAGGGCCTTTGTCCAACAGTTTCAGCAGTTCATTCAACATTGTCTTCGAACTAATTATAGCCATACTCTGACTTATAAATAGCCCAAGAATCAAATGGTCATAACTTTGTATATTAGACCGTCTATGTTATTTTCAAGTTTGATTCGAACACGTCTATTCCTACTCAGTAGCGGGTACCAGCTATGATCTTTCGCCAGATGTTCGACCATGATTCATGCACCTACACCTACCTGATTGCACAGCGGGAGTCCGGGGAGGCGATCCTGGTAGACCCGGTGCTTTCCCAGGTACCAAAATACCTGCAACTTCTGGAAGAGCTGGAGCTTGGCCTGATCATAGCAATCGATACCCATATCCATGCCGATCACGTTACCGGACTTGGCTCCTTGCGTGATGAGACCTTGTGTGCGGTGGTTATGGGTGAACATACCAAGGCGGACTGTGTGAACTATAAGGTACGCGAGGGAGAACAACTCAAGGCCGGAGATATCAGCATGGATGTTGTCTACACCCCAGGACACACCGATGACTCCTACTCCTTTCTGGTGGGAAACCGGGTGCTCACCGGTGACACCCTGTTGATACGCGGTACCGGACGCACCGACTTTCAGAATGGTAACCCTGCCTCTCAATACGATAGTCTGTTCAACAAGCTGTTAACACTCCCGGAGAGCACCCTGGTATATCCAGCCCATGACTACAACGGCATGACGGTCAGTACCATAGGTGAAGAGAAGAGGCATAACCCACGCCTACAGGTAGGCTCAGAGCAGGAGTATGTGGAGCTGATGAACGGTCTGGAACTGGAGGATCCTAAACTCATGGATATAGCTATCCCCAGCAACCTCGCCTGTGGCCTGGCACCTGACATTAAAGACTGACCAAGTCTGCTCAGATATCATTTCCAAGACTTTTGCAGCCTGGCAAATGTCTTCCCAATCAGGTGGAAATCCCCTTTTCTCGGGGCTGAACCCCTCCACACCAGGCCTATGGAACGAAAGGGTACTGGTCGCCGGAAGCGACACAGAACGATATTCTCCGAACGCCCTACCTCCACCTCCACAGACATCTTAGGCAACAGGGTAATACCCACACTGCTGGAGACCATCTGGGTCAGGGTACTCAAACTGCTGGCACGAAAATCCCCCAACTCGTGTGCACCACCATTTTCACACACTGGCCACACCTGATCCCGCAGGCAGTGACCATCTTCCAGCAACAGCACCTGCTCATCAAACAGGTCGGTCTCGGTAACTGTCTTCCTGCCGGCCAGTTTATGCCCCTCAGGTACCGCCAGCACAAACGGATCGTCAAACAGGGCCATAGTCTCCAGATTACCCAACTCCACCCCCAGAGCCAGTAGTGCCAGATCCAGCTTACCCTCATGCAGCAACCTGACCAGGACATCGGTCTTCTCTTCATACAGCAGCAGTCGCAGGTCAGGATATTGATCCCGCACCTGGGGTAACACCCGGGGCAGAAAATAGGGAGCGATAGTTGGAATAACGCCAAGACGCAGAGTACCTGACATGGGGAGGGCCAGTGACTGCGCAGCCTCCATAAGATCATTGGCACCATTAAGTACCATGTGCGCCCGCCGCACGATCTCTTCACCTGCCGATGTCACCAGCACCATACGCTGATTGCGTTCCAGTAGCTTTACCCCCAACTGATCTTCCAACTGCCGGATCTGGGTACTGAGAGCAGGCTGGCTGACATGACAGGCTGCAGCTGCCCGGTGGAAGCTGCGTAGCTCTGCCAATGCAGTGAGGTATTCCAACTGGCGCAGGGTAATTTTCATAATAACCTTATGTTATCAGTTCGGTAATAACAATCAATTAGAAATATTATTCGACCATCCTATACTAAAAGTCGTCTAGTGCATTATCCAACCTAAACGACAACTTTGGAGGAAACAGGAATGGAACTGAAAAACAGCAAAACTGAACAGAATCTTAAAGATGCCTTTGCCGGGGAATCCCAGGCCAATCGTCGCTATCTCTACTTCGCCTCCAAGGCCGATGTAGAGGGCTACAACGACGTATCTGCCCTGTTCCGCTCCACCGCCGAGGGTGAAACCGGGCATGCCCATGGTCACCTGGAATATCTGGAAGCCTGTGGTGATCCCGCCACCGGTATGCCTTTTGGCGGTACCGCAGACAACCTGAAATCTGCAGTGGCAGGAGAAACCCACGAGTACACCGACATGTACCCAGGCATGGCCAAGACTGCCCGGGATGAAGGCTTTGACGAGATAGCCGACTGGTTTGAAACCCTAGCCAAGGCGGAACGCTCTCACGCCAACCGTTATCAGAAGGCCCTGGATGAGCTGGACCAGTAGCAGCTCAGATACCAGCCGGGGGTATACCCCCCCGGCTCACTAAAACAAAAAAATATGTGGAGATAATCTATGGCTACACGAGAAGGCAATCTGGAAGCCCCCACCCGCCACCCCCTGGATTGGAAAAATCCTGAGTTCTACGATGAGGATAATCTGTTCCAGGAACTGGAGCGGGTGTTTGATCACTGCCACGGATGCCGGCGCTGCGTAAGTCTGTGTAACTCCTTCCCCACCCTGTTCGACCTGGTGGATGAGTCACCCACTTTTGAGGTGGATGGGGTAGAGAAACAGGACTACTGGCAGGTGGTGGACCACTGCTACCTATGCGACCTCTGTTTCATGACCAAGTGCCCATACACCCCGCCCCATGAGTGGAACCTGGACTTCCCCCATCTCATGCTCCGGGCCAAGGCGGCACGTTTCAAGAACAGTGGAGTCAGCGCTCGCGACAAAATCCTCACCAGTACCGACGCGGTGGGAAGTATTGCCGGAATCCCTGTAGTGTCAGGAGTGGTAAACCGGGTCAATAAAATGAAGCCCACGCGCAAGATACTGCAAGGGGTTCTGGGAGTGCATGCTGATGCCCGTCTACCGGAGTATCACTCCAAGACCCTGCACGCACGGCTTTCCGACCGCAAGGGATTGGAGGCCACCGGTGAAGCAGCAGGGCCTACCAGCGGTAAGGTAGTACTGTTCACCACCTGTTACGGCAACCGTAACGAGCCCATCATCGGTGAAGATCTGGTGGCGGTATTCGAACATAACCAGATACCTGTAACCATCATGCAGCAGGAGCAGTGTTGCGGTATGCCCAAGATGGAGCTGGGTGATCTGGAATCGGTGGAAAAGGCCAAGCAGGCCAATATCCCGGCCCTGGCAGCCCTGGTGGATGCCGGTTGGGACATAGTTGCACCCATACCCTCCTGTGCCCTGATGTTCAAACAGGAACTGCCGCTGCTGTTCCCGGATGACAGTGAGGTCAAGAAAGTAAGCGCGGCCATCTACGATCCTTTTGAGTACCTGCTGTTGCGACATAGGGCAGAAAAACTAAACACCGATTTCAAGGTGCCGCTAGGCAAAGTTGCCTATCATGCCGCCTGTCACCAGCGGGTACAGAACATAGGTCCCAAGACCCGTGAAGTACTGGAACTTATACCGGATACCACCATCGAATCTATCGAACGCTGTTCCGGCCATGATGGCACCTATGCGGTTAAGAAGGAGTTTCATGAAATATCCATGAAGATTGTCAAACCAGTGGTAACCCGGGTGAAGAAATCGCAACCGGACCACTATGGCAGTGACTGTCCCATGGCTGGCCATCATATAGAACATGGCATGAGTGATGGCAGTGAAACCAAACATCCCATGAGCCTGCTGCGCATGGCCTACGGTATCTAGGGCCTGTTAACACAAAAAGGAGATAACAACTATGGCAAACGAAGGTTATCACGAACCTGTGGAACAACTCAGCGATGAGACTCGCGACATGCATCGTGCAATTGTTTCACTGATGGAGGAGTTGGAGGCAGTTGACTGGTACAACCAGAGGGTAGACGCCTGTACCGATCAGGAACTGAAGGCAATCTTGGCCCACAATCGGGATGAAGAGAAAGAACATGCATCCATGGTACTGGAGTGGATTCGCAGACAGGATTCCAGCTTTGACCATGAGCTACGGGATTACCTTTTTACCGACAAGCCAATTGCCCACGAATAATCGGAGAATCACTATATGAACAAGCTAAACCACAGCGACCTCTACAGCCTGGAAGAGTATGCCCGTATCCGGCCAGAGTTCCGGGCCAGGGTGATGGAGCACAAACAGCACCGGCGTGTTCCCATTGGCGATCACGCTACCCTCTATTTCGAGGACGCACTTACCATGCAGTACCAGGTACAGGAGATGCTGCGTATCGAGCGTATATTTGAAGCCGATGGCATTCAGGATGAACTGGACGTATACAACCCCCTGATACCGGACGGCAACAACTGGAAGGCCACCTTTATGGTTGAGTATGAGGATGTGGATGAGCGGCGTGAGGCACTTGCCAGGTTGATAGGCATTGAGCGAGGGCTATGGGTACAGGTAGATGGTTTTGAACCTGTACATCCCATTGCCAATGAAGACCTGGAGCGGGAGACAGAAGACAAGACTTCTTCCGTGCATTTTGTACGGTTTGAACTTACACCGGAGATGGTAGCTGCAGCAAAATACGGCAGCAGAGTCAGCATGGGTATAGATCATAAGGCCTATACTCATTCCATAGAAGACATCCCGGCTGATATCAAACAGTCGCTTATAGCTGATCTACATTAGAAGACGGAGAAATATCATGGCTTACGAACTTCCTGAACTTCCCTATGCCAAAAATGCGTTGGAACCACATATTTCAGCTGAAACCCTGGACTTCCACCATGGTAAACACCACGCTGCCTATGTGACCAATCTGAATAATCTGGTTACAGGAACCGAGTTTGAAGGCAAATCCCTGGAAGAAATAATTGCCAGCTCCGAGGGCGGTATATTCAACAATGCTGCACAGATCTGGAACCATACTTTCTACTGGAACTGTCTGAGCCCCGATGGCGGTGGCGCACCTGGTGGTGACCTGGGTAGCGCCATTGACAGCACATTTGGATCCTACGATGCATTCAAGGAGAAATTCACCGCTTCCGCCGTGGGCAATTTCGGCTCCGGCTGGACCTGGTTGGTAAAAAACTCTGACGGCTCCATCGAGATAGTAAACACCGGCAATGCCGGCAGTCCGCTTACTACCGGTCAGACCCCACTGCTGACCTGTGATGTGTGGGAGCACGCCTATTACATCGACTACAGAAATGCCAGACCGGCATATGTAGGGGCATTCTGGAACCTGGTGAACTGGGAATTTGCAGCCAATAACTATGCTGGCTAGCTGAATTAGCAAATTATTTGTGATTTTTCGCAAATAATCGTTGACAGACGCTACAACTGATGTCAGTATATCGACATCTTTGATGACATACAGTCCTTAAGCGGAGATTTTAAAACGACTGGATTGTAGAAAAAGAACCGAATAACCGGATCAGACCAGATGGCCTGACCATGATTTTAAAAACCATACTTTAGAGGCTAAACAACATGGCAAAAATTACTTTGAAAGGAAACGAGATCAACACTTCTGGAGACCTGCCAGCGGTAGGCAGCCAGGCCCCGGACTTCTGTCTGACCAAGACCGATCTCTCTGACGTCTCCCTGAGCGACATGAAAGGGAAAAGAGTAATCCTGAATATCTTCCCCAGCATCGATACCGACGTATGTGCTGCCTCTGTGCGCCACTTCAACGCTGATGCCAATGCCCTGGACAACACTGTAGTACTCTGTGTATCCCAGGACCTGCCATTCGCCCACGCCCGCTTCTGCGGTGCTGAAGGCCTGGAAAGCGTGGACTCCGTGAGTGAGCTGCGCAACAGCGACTTCGGCGCAAACTATGGTGCCCGCATCGTGGACGGCCCACTGGCTGGTCTGCTGGCCAGGGCTGTAGTAGTACTGGATGAAGATGGCAAGGTCATCTACACCGAGCAGGTACCTGAGATTGTCCAGGAACCAAACTATGAAGCTGCACTGAACTCCCTTAGCTAAATCTCCACCTCGGGGCCGCGCAAGCGGCCTCTTTTTTTTTGGACCAAAAAAAGATGGCAATTGAAGAAGGCAAGGCTGCACCCATGTTCACCCTCCCCGATGCCCAGGGGAATAAGGTCGCGCTCCGAGAGCTCAAAGGCAAGGATGTAATTGTCTATTTCTACCCTAGAGACAACACCCCGGGTTGCACCAAACAGGCCTGTGCCTTCCGTGACCTGTGGGGAGAGATAGAGTCTTTGGGCGTTGTGGTACTGGGTGTCTCCCCGGACAGTGGCGCCTCCCATGAAAAATTTGCCAATAAATTCAATCTCCCATTTACCCTGCTATCAGATCCTGACAAGAAGGTAATGACCAAGTATGGAGCCTTTGGAGAGAAGGTGATGTACGGTAAGAAAACCATGGGTGTTATCCGCTCCACGGTGTGGGTTGGACCAAACGGCAAGGTAAAGAAACACTGGAAGAGAGTTGCCAAGGCTGCCGATCACCCGGCCAAGGTGCTGGAAGCTATACAGAAAGAGCTGGATTCTGCCTAGAACTGACCAACTGCTGCAACACAAATCACTGTTGTGCAAGTTCCCAGGTGTGACGCAACCTTTGCTACAAGCTTCTCACCACCCTGCATCAAAAGGATCAAGCACCACAGTCCCATCAGGTAGTACCAGAGTCAGCCCCAACATCTTCCAGGCCTGCACCCCGCCCCGATACCACTTCAGCTTGTGCTCAGGGTAGCCCAAATTCCGCAGAGAACGAATAACCGTACCCGACTGACCGCACCAGTTGCCGTTGCAGTAGATCATCAGGGTCTTGGCATTTTCAAAATTAAGCAGTGCGTCCATACGCACCACACCCAGCTCAAACTCCAATATCTCCATCAGCTCTTCTTCACTGGTGTGTTCCAAGTGGAGTTTCGTCCAGGGGATGGAAACTGCACCAGGAATGGCCCCCTCCTGCAGCCAGTTTCTGGTGCGGGCATCTACAACCAACACGCTCTTATCCCCGGCATTGATCTTGCGCAGAGCTTCTATGATCTCCAGTTCGCCCACAGTTTCGATGCCAGCCCCCAAAGAGATGGGCTGGATGCAAAATGGTGGACAGGGACGGGAGGTGCGACCAAATTCAAAATCGATGACATTGGTCTGATCCTGGACCCGTTCCAGGCGTACAGTTTTGCCATTGGCAATCTTCAGATCCAGATATGGAATGTCGTTGGTGATATTAACGCTTCTGGGTGTATCAGAAGGTGATGAATCACTGACGGCCTGAGAAGCCACAACAGTCAGGAAACAAGCAACCGCCCACCTCCATTGCCACTGTTTTTTCTGAATCGAATGATTCTTCATACTTCCCCCGTACCGCCGTTTGTATTAGATATTATGGCATTGCAAAGCCCGAATTGCCCATATTGAGTATTCCAAGAAAAAAGACTGGATGTTAATTATGTATGGCATTGGAACAATACTTAGGAAACATAATTATCCAGATTTTTCGAAAAACTAACCCAGAGTAATCAAGGGCATCGATACTGCTATTTTGGGGTAGATGCGGGTTAACCGACATAAAAAAATCCGCTGTAAAACAGCGGACTTTTAGTGCATACAATACCTTATATCAGGCGGATGCCCACTCCGGATCACCAGTAACGTTACGGATTAGTGGATAGAGATGCTCCGTTTCATCCTGGATGCGATTCAACACTATTTCAAACATCTCCTCGGTTTCCGCGACGAACTGGCTATGCTCTTTGAATGCCAGACTTTCAGACTTGGGTCGGCACCATTTTTTCAGATAGGCACCAAAGATGCGCTTGATCTCATGGGAGCCACTCATAAAACGATCGGCGGTGTTTCGGACTTGCTGCTCCTCGTGAGATAGTAGTTGCTTGTAGAGTTGTCTATCAGTAACTTCAAGGTGATCTTTCACTTCGTTAACAAAACGGAAAAACAGCTCACAGGTAACTTCCGATTCACAAAGAGACCTATTTCCCAACAACAACTCAAGGATATTGGTCAGCTCAGTGATCTTATGGTTTTGAACATGTAACTCTTGGTAAGTAATCATACACCACTCCTCCTTATCATGGTTTAGCGGCCTTTCGGCGGTCTAATCTATGTGCTCTACAAGTTGATCAGCAATCGGAACTGATGAGCATTATTTAAAGCGTGGCTTTTAATTATTATTGTTTGTGTTACTACCTAATAGGGAATAGGTAGCTACATAGATTAGTGTAATGCGCTTAGATGCTATTACCATTCATCTAAAGTGGTATTTCTTATGAGGTAGCTATAGACGATTGTGTCCTACTATAGGGGTATTTGGCCTGAGTTTGCGCAAGCTACTACCTGAGTTAGCTATACGAATGTACGCCTTGGTGGCACAGTAGACTAATTGATCTGACAATCCCTGTCAGATCAACTTTGGATTGTTGCGGCTTGTAGCTGTAACTTACGCCACCTTACTCTGTACCTGCTGACTGCGTGCTGGCTGCAGCGGATCGGCACCAATAGTGCCAACCAATCCTGCCAGGTACTCAGGACTCTGTACCTGTTCCAGCTTGGTCTCGGCAGACTCCAGGCGTGTATTGACTTCAAGCTGCTCTGCGGCATCCGCATGGCTGGCCAGGTTCATGAACTGTTTCAGGTTATGCACATGGCGTCGCCACAGGGCGATGTCGCGCTGCTGTTTGACCTCCAGACGCTCCTGGTACCAGTCTGATGCCAGCAGGTATTCACGGGTAAACATGGAGCGGATATCCGGATGCTTGGCATCCTTCCCTTCGTAGGCTCCAGTGGCCATGATATAGAGCAGTGCTCGCAGTGGTGGACAGGCCTCCTCAATACTGCCGTCATCCAGATACTGCTGCGCTACCCGCTGTTGCGCTTCCACGATATTGTTAACACCGTCTATAAAGACATCCAGGTCCTGGGTCTCAGGCTTCAGGATGGCATCGGTGAAAACGGTATTTGGACTGTCAAATATCTTGCCCAGATAACCATGTGTAAAGCGCTCAGTTATACGGTATCCGAGTCTGCTGGCCAGGACCTGTTTACCTGCATGCTCAAAATCCTCCAGCGGCTCCAGGTAGTTGTTCTGGATAAGAGTGTCTGGATCACGCTCTTCCGGTGTCAACCTGGCCCAGATCTCAGGAATCAACAAGCTGATGTCATGGTCAACACGCATATCCGCTCCGATGTAGCCTGCGGAGCTGGAGTAGCCTGCGTATCCAGTAAGGATAAATGACACCAGGGCATTATTCAGATCAGCAGTGGCACACAGGGCGTTAAACGGGCCCTTGGTGAGGGCTCCCTCA
Source organism: Chromatiales bacterium (assembly GCA_028278145.1). GTDB lineage: Bacteria > Pseudomonadota > Gammaproteobacteria > Chromatiales > Chromatiaceae > JAAGZL01. Next base: position 23,594 of record JANQEV010000079.1, read on the forward strand.
CTACCTGCACCGGTGGTGGATGGAGACTTGCCAGTGAGACTGCAGACAAAATCCATAAACAGCTCTGGCAGCTCCTGGTAGTGGATTGGATTGTACACCGCCAAAGGGCGGATGCCGGGTTCTGGTGGGTTGTTGCGTCTGCCGGCCAATACCGCATCCACCGGGTGGCTGACAGCTGCATGCATGGGCAACTTGCGATGAAATCTGGTACCCATCTCCGCGGCATATTTGCGAATTGGATCAACCAGATCAGGTCTGGTCTGCAGATAGCGTGGGTTCTTGGTTGGCTTACCATCTACCAGGCGTGGATGCGCAGATGAGACCACGTAGCCTGTGCCGTCAGCATAGGCATCCTGGATCAGCTCACGCATAGGCTGGGTGAACTTATTCAGGGTAAGGATATCCTCAGCCACATCGCTCAGACTCTCCCCCCGCAGTGGCTCAAAGTTGGCAACAAAATTGCCATATCTCGCCAGATCCCGCTCGGTCTGCTCATCATAACCTGGATGGATCGCCTCATCTGGACGCTGAAACAACCGGTACTCGCAGTTCTTCACCAGCTTAACGCTGTGGCCTTCCTGGGTTGCGGCACCACCACCCGGTACTGCCTCTCCCGGTACTACCACCGAGGAGCTGATATCGTCCTCCATCTGGATCTTCTCGGCCGACATGAAGTCCTGACGCAGCTTGAAGGTACGCCACTTACCGTCCAGATCAAAACCCATACGCAGATAGGAGGCCACCACCAGACGGTCATACAGTTTGACCTCATGTCCTGGTGCTCCATCCACCTCATCTACCGATAGCAGATTACGCCAGTCCCCACCCCACTCCGGGTGAAAAAAACGTTTTATGAAAAATGCCAGCGCGGCAATCCGTGGCGGGATCGACTCCAACCACTGGTTATACTCATCGGTATAGGTGGAGGATGGTGTTAGGAGTTTGATAACAGAACCGAGACTGCGTTCCTGGCTCAGCGGCTTACGGCTGGGATCATGATCCTCGCTCTCGAAACCTGGTTTGAAGCGGCTGGAGTAGTCACGGTCGAATATCTCCTGCACCAGATCCAGATCCTTATCCAGATTATCCACAAACAGGGGACCATAGATGATGGCATCATCCAGGGCCTTGGAGATCTCAGACTTACCACCACCCGATACAGTGCTGGGTTTATGGCAGAAGGTGCCTTCGGCATCGGTGCCCACCAGACGCCAGGAGGGCGCCCCCGGATGTTTTTCCATCTCAATCTTGTAGCCGTTAGGCTGCATATAGATCTTTCCAGGCTGCATCCTGATCTTTTGGACCTGGTCATCACGCCGCCAGCTGATGCGCTGTGCGCTCAGATCCATACGCAGATCCTGGGGCACATAGACCAGGTCTGGGAAATTACGGTCGATGGCATGTCCCTCCGGCTGCAGTTCCATTACCTCGCCATACTTCTCCAGCATGTCCTGAAAGTTGTATCCCGACTCACGGGTACGGCTGTCTACACCAAACTCGTCACCGTGGCTGCGCCGCTCAAAGGCCAGAGCACCGCCGGCATGCTCTTCCTCGGCCAGGCCATACAGGTTGGCCGCAAAGCCGATCTGGGTCTTTACCTCTTTCTTGCAGTAGCCGTAATAGTTGTCCGCAATCAGGGTGACAATCACCCCACTCTCATCACGCGCGGTTAGCTTAAACGGGCTACCGTTGTTATAGAGTTCATCCTCTGAGCTCCAGCACATACCATCCCTGACCTGACGTTCTGTAGCATGATCCACATGGGGCAGTCCCAGCTCTTGTTTCGTGTAGTTGATCAGGTGTGGCGCCAGGATCACGCAGCCGGTGTGTCCGCTCCAGTGATTTACGTCCAACCCAGGATCAAACTCCGGCAGGTTGGGATTACCACCATTTCCGAAGATACTCTCCACAAAATCCAGATTACTCACCAGGTTACCCGGGGCGAAAAAGCGAATCTCCATGCTCTTTTCACTCTCCCGGCCTGGGATCTCAGGGCAGATTACCGGCCGCAACAACAGTGAGATAAAGGTACGTGCCTTTTCTTTCTGATTGCTGGTAAATGGCAGTTCCAATAGTTCATTTGGAGGGGTTAATGCCCGCTCAAACATACGGGCAAAAGTCAGCTTGGGTACCGCCTTTTTGTCTCCCGGTATGGGCAGACCACCCTCGGCGATATGAAATGAACCTGCTGTGGTGCGCCGGTCACTGGCCGGGTTGTGCAGCACCCCCTGACGAATTCTGTAGCTGGCTACGATGTCGGAGTGAAACTCATCATCATCCATGGGGATGGAGAGTTCCCGCGCCACACCATGTCGCGCCAGGACAAATGTCTGATTGGGAAGCACTGGCATGCGTTCCAGATCCAGGTCCCACAGATAACGGCCAAGAAAATCCTGAATCCTCTGATCGGATGGGCAGAGATAGGATGAGAGCAGGCGCCCCTTCTCCCGAAACGCCTTCAGCAAATCCTGTGAGATATCCATGAACTCTGCTGAATTGTTATCCAGACAGGTAGGCAGACCTGAGGCGGCAAGTTTCAGGTTGATATAGAGATGAAGCCGTTTGCGTTCCTCCTCCGGGTCTTTCACATCTACACCCAAGCCTAGGGAGCGTTCAAATTCCATACCTACCTCCAGATTCGACCCTTGAGATCAGAATCAATAAATAATTGTTAACAAACACACCATCAGACCATACCAACAGTAGGTATCATTGATGACTTGAATTCATAATATTATGGGATCACAGAACCCAGCCAATTAATTTCTCTCATCCAGCCATATGTCCACTATGTTCATAACAGCCATAAAAAAGGCCGGTCCTGGACCGGCCTTGCAATACATCGAGATACGTAACTTCTTGATTTATTTAGGCATTGTTATATAAAAGGCACCGCGAATATCCCCTTTTTTATAGCCACGCGCCTTATCTCCAGGATAGAGCTTGTCCAGCAAGGCGGTAACCTTTGGATCAATATTGGAACCGTGGCACTTAAGGCATACATCATCCGTAGGGATAGCTTTCATGAAGCGAAATTCATCCCCAACCACCTCAGAATAAGCCATTTTCATTACATCCTCACCAGCCGCCTTGCGCTGCTCAAACTTGAGCAGTACCGCACGCTGCCACTCATTGGGTGCATTACCCGGGTTACGGTTTTTCAGACTGGTACGACTTATCTTGGCACTGCTGTCTTTGTTGGTTTGCATGGTAAGCTCAGGCGCCTTGATATTGCAGGTGCTGATGGCATTCATAGGGCCACCTTCCTTCATTGCCTTCACCAACTCCTGCTTGAGCGCCCCTCCAAAGGCCTTGATGGTTTTCTTGGCAACCATGGCCTGATCTGCATGTGCCAGGCTGGTCAGGAGCAGAGTTGATAGTAATAGGACAGTTTTCTTCATGTACAGTCTCCTTGTGGCATATCGAGTATCATTTCTTATAGATAGTGGGCGCTGAAAAATCCGGCAAACTCACTGTCTATTTATATATCCTTAGCGTTGAAAACGCGTTAAGCATTACACTATAGACTGCTCAGGGCAAGCTGTGTGTGGCTAACCTGTTCTCACTTTAATGCAATCTCATCCTTTGCCATCTCAGCGTCAAACCGGGACAGGTCAGAAATCGGCTGGCCGCATACGAACCCCTCACATATATAACAGGTTATCCGGCCCTGAGCCGACTTCTCTGCCAAGGCCGCAGGTAAAGCAGCTGCATCTGTTGGAATTGCCATGGTAATTCGCCCAGGTGCATAGCCCCTGCCTGCCCGTTGGGACCAGTTGGCCAGTTCATCACCCTCTCCCCGCAAAACCACAATCCTGGGCGGATGCAGATATTCACGCAGCGCTATCAGCATGGAACCATGGGCACTGGCCATTTCTTCCAGGTAACTCCAGTTGGAAGTAATAACACCTTCGGCAGCATCCAGATATCTCTGCTCCCCCAGCAGATGCCCCATGCGTCCCAGGACCTGGGCCGCAATACTGTTCCCAGACGGCATGGAATCATCATAAGACGGCTTGGGACGATGAAACAGTTGCTCATGGTCATGGGCGGTAAAATAGAAACCACCCTGATCCTTATCTTCAAAAGAGTCCAGCAAGCTGTCAGCCAGTTGTTGGGCAAAGGCCAGATCGCCATCCCGCCAGCGTGCAGCCAACAACGCCATAATGGCATCGATCAGGAAGGCATAATCATCCAGGTAGGCAGCAAGATGGGCGCGACCATCTTTGCAGGTGGCCAACAGTCGTCCATCCTGCCACATATATTGTTGGATAAAATCCAGCGCCCGTTCTGCAGATGCGATCCATTGTGGTTGCTTGAATACCGCACCCGCCACTGCCATACCTCGGATCATAAGGCCGTTCCATGAGGTGAGGATCTTCTCATCCCGCCCGGGAGCTATTCGCCTCTCCCGTCGGGCCAGAAGCTTGGATCTGGCACTATCCAACAGTTCCTGCACCCGATCTATCTCAATTCCGCTGTTCTCCGCTACTGCCTCCAGATCCACATATCCATGCAGATGCCACTTGCCTTCAAAGTTCGGCGGGCGATCCAGTCCAAAGCGCAGGCTGAATACAGCAAATTCATCCTCTGTCAGCAGCTCTGACGCCTCATCCTGTCCCCATACATAGAACTCACCCTCCCCGGCCTCGGTATCAGCATCCAGGGATGAGTAGTAGCCGCCATCCGGTGACTGCATCTCCCGCAACACCCACTCAGCAGTCATACGGGCAGCATGCTCAAATACCTGCTCTCCTGATATCTGCCAGGCCAGGCTGTACAACACCAGTAGCTGGCCATTGTCGTACAACATCTTCTCAAAATGTGGAATCATCCACTGCTCATCCACGGAGTAGCGACAGAAGCCGCCACCCAACTGATCAAAAATCCCGCCCTGAGCCATGCCGCGCAGAGTACTGGCCGCCATTGCCCAAGCACCACTTTCTTCCAGGTTATGGATTACGGTTGCGGCGTGTTGTTGTAACAACAGTTCCAGGTTGAAAGGATGAGGAAACTTGGGTGCACCGCCAAAGCCGCAATATACCTCATCAAAATCCCGCTGCATCTGCCTGGTGAACAGCTTCAGGGGGGCTTCTGAGACAGCTACCGTCTCACCCACATTTCCTGAAGAAACAGTCTGCATGGCGTTTATCAGTGATGCATTCTGACGCTCGATGTCGGCCCGGTTATCCCGGTAGAATCCTGATACCCCGTTCAACAGCTCCTTGAATGATGGCAGACCGTGGCGTGGCTGTTTTGGAAAATAGGTCCCGGCAAAAAACGGCACCTGACCATCCGGGGTTAGAAACACTGTCAGGGGCCAGCCACCACCACGCTGCACCAGAAGTTGATGCGCGGTCTGATAGATCTTGTCCAGGTCCGGACGCTCCTCACGGTCCACCTTTATATTTACAAATAACCTGTTCATCAGCGCAGCCGTCTCTTCATCCTCGAATGATTCATGGGCCATTACATGACACCAGTGACAGGCTGAATAACCTATGGAGAGGAGTATTGGCAGGTCTTCATTGCGTGCCTTATCCAGTGCCTCAGCACCCCATGGGTACCAATGCACCGGATTGTCTGCATGCTGCAACAGGTAGGGACTGGTTTGGTTCTTCAGGTGGTTTACTGACATCTGCTCAAGGAACCTATATATAGGCGGGGCGATTCAGGCAGAAGGACCAGACCAGCATAACAATAAACCTTCTGTAGAATGAGACAAACCTGGAACCGGCCAGCTGCTACGTATGCTGTATAGAGGATTGTAGATTATATTGCTGGCACCTGGTTACCTGAGGGCAATTGCTGCACCAAAAGCCATTCAACTTAATATCAGACCCATCCCTGACGATTCATCTTGGCAATCTCTTCGGCGTCTGCATTCAGCTGCTGTTCGATCTGTTCTCTAGCCTGCAGGGATAGCAACCTGCGATCCTCCGGCGCCTCGGCCTCAAACAGCTCGTGCAAGAGCTTCTGGTCATAATCGTTGAATACCTGGGCGGCGGTCCTGGAGCGGTAGGCACCAAATCCCAACTGTTTCAACGCCTCCTCTCCCAGATGCAGTGCCGAATCATACATTTCACGTCGAAACAGCTTCACCCCACGGCGCAATATCTCATAGGCATGGCCGTTATTACGGGCCCTGGTCAATATGGTGAGATGGGGAAAATGCTTCTGCGCCTGCTCGATAATATTCAGTGCCACATCGGCATCATCGATGGTGATTATCAGCAGTCTGGCCTTATCCGCCCCGGCAGCCGCCAACACCCCATGCCTGCTGGAGTCACCATAGTAGACCTTGTAACCGTACTTACGAATGGCCTCGATCTGGTCCGGGTCATGATCCAGGATGGTAGTTGGTATGCCGTTGGCATGCAGCAGACGCCCTACAGTGCGACCAAAGCGCCCAAAGCCGGCAATGATTACCGGATTATCCTCATCATCTATAGTGTCTTCCTCCAGCGGCTTATCCAGATGCATATAGCGTGGAGTAATAATGTTGGAGTAGATCAGCAACAGGAAAGGTGTGGTGAGCATAGAGAGGGCCACAACCACCACCAGGTAACCCACGGTGACCTGATCCAGCACCCCGCTGCCTGAGGCCACAGAGAAGATAACAAAGGCAAACTCCCCACCCTGGGACAGCAGGAATACAAACAGGCTGGTCTGGCTTTTTTGTATCTTACCTGCCTTTGCCAATAGCCAGAGAATGAGTGCTTTCGCCACCACCAGCAGAACAACCAGCGCCAGGATGGTCAGAGGATCCTTGAGCAGCAGACCGAAATCTATAGACATTCCCACCGAGATAAAAAACAGCCCCATCAACAGTCCCTTGAAGGGCTCTATCTCCACCTCCAGCTCATGGCGGTACTCAGACTCTGCCAGCAGCACCCCGGCCAGGAAGGCTCCAAGGGCCATGGACATACCGACAGCATTTACCAACAGGGATATCCCAAATACCAACAGCAGGGAAAAGGCAGTAAATATCTCCCGCATACCGGTATTGGCGATATAGCGGAATATGGGTCGGGTCAGGTAGTGACCGCCCACCACGATGGCACCAATTACCGCTACCGCCTTCAGCATCCCAAGCCACACGCTCTGACCTGTGTCACCCACTACCACACCCAGGGCAGGCAGCAGCGCCAAAATTGGGATAACCGCGATATCCTGAAACAGCAACACAGAAAACGCCGAATTGCCGGCATTGGTGGACATCAGATTACGCTCTTTCAGGCTCTGCAGGGCAATGGCGGTGGATGAGAGCGAGAGTGCCATGGCCACAACAAGTGATACATTGAAGGAGTAACCCAGGGCCAATCCTATCAGAAGCAGTAGAACAGTAGTGAGCAGCAATTGGCTGCCGCCCATACCCACAATGGGACGCCGTAACTTCCACAGCCGTTTTGGTTTCAGCTCCAGACCAATGATAAACAGCAGCAACACCACACCAAATTCAGCAAAATGGCGGATATCATCTACATTTTCCACGAATCCCAGGCCCCAGGGGCCGATTGCCGTGCCCGCTGCCAGGTAGCCCAGAACCGAACCCAGCCCCAGCCGTTTCATAATCGGTACAGCTATAACACTGGCCGAGAGATATACGATTGCATTCTGGATCAGATGGTGCTCATTCATCTTTTCCATCACCTCCGGGACGATAGTTCAACAACCGCTCACGGTATAGATTTGTCAACTCATGCAACTCTTCTCCAACCAGTTTGTGTGAGTTGTACACCACCAGCGGCTCCAGATAGTTCATTCCACAATGGTTAGCCATGCACTCATATGGAGTGAGTATCTCACTCATCAGATGGCGATTGTGGCCATCAGGACGATATGAGGCCTTACTCTGGCCAACGGTTATGACAGACATAAAATCCTTCCCCTGCATGGCATCTCCACCTGCACCGAAGGCAAATCCGTACTCCAGCACCATGTCCTGCCACTGCTTGAACATGGCCGGTGCGCTATACCAGTAAAATGGGTGTTGCACCACCAACAGATCAGTGTGGCGCAACTCATGCTGCTCCTGTTCTACATCGATATAGAAATCCGGATAACGCTCATACAGATCACATACATGCACACCGGGCAGGTCCTGCACCCCTTGCAGCAGTTCACTATTCACATTGGAACGGTGTGGGAAGGGATGCACAAACAGAAGATGTATATGCGGTGGATTATTATCTGGCATCTGGTTTCCTCAATGTCCTGCTCCACGGCTGTTGTTATGTTTAAGGCCTGGAAAACAGACAATTCATCCCTAATATTGTACATAAGAGAAATGCGATTGATACAGAATCTGAAATTCGGTAGCTGATGCTGTCTGTATTTCCATTTATCCTGTACGGTAGATAGAATTATTTTTTTAAACAAAACTCAGTTAACAAAAAAAAACGGGGACAATATGGCAGTAAAAGAACTGAATGCAATTGTTGGCGAGATCACCTTCCTGACACCTGAGACCATGATCCTCAGAGTAATACCGGAGAATTGGGAGATTCCTGATTACAGTCCGGGCCAGTTTGCGGTTCTGGGTCTTCCCGGATCATCCCCCAGGATAGATATTTCCGATGCCGAAGAAGATCCCCCGGCTGCGGATAAATACCTCATGCGCTCCTACTCCATAGCCTCATCTTCCAAAGACAAGGATTATCTGGAGTTTTATATCTCGCTGGTACGCTCCGGTACTCTGACCCCCAGGCTGTTCTGTCTCAAGCGGGGCGATAAGATATTTATGCGCCCCAAGATCAGCGGCATGTTTACCCTGGACCAGATCCCGGCAGACTCCAACCTCATCCTCATGGGGACAGGTACCGGCGTAGCCCCGTATATGAGCATGATACGCACCTTCATCAAACCTGGTGACAGCAGAAATTTCACCGTGGTACACGGTGCCCGGCACTCATGGGATCTTGGTTACAATTCGGAACTGAGTACCCTTAACAACATGTTGAACCACTTCCACTACATCCCTTCCATTACCCGTCCAGACGAGGAGATAACCGAATGGGCTGGCAACAAGGGGTATCTACAGGACCTGTGGAAACAGGGTGTGGCCGATGCCGATTGGGACACTCCGGCTACCCCCGACAACACCCATATATTCCTGTGCGGCAACCCAAGCATGGTGGAGGAGATGACTACCATACTTGCCGCTGACGGTTATGCGGAACATAAAAAGAAAGAGCCGGGACAGGTACACCTGGAGCGCTACTGGTAAGAGGGTCGGCACTAGTGTCATGGAATCAGTGGATAATCGAATATGAACAGCTGATACGACTCAGCTTCTTCCTTGGCGTGTTCACCCTGGTAGCTGTTGCTGAGGTTTTCTCTCCACGTCGCCGGCTCAGTGTATCCAAGGCGCTGCGATGGATGAACAATCTGAGTCTGGTTGCTCTGAACACCCTGGTGTTACGTTTGCTGTTTCCCGCCGCTGCCGTGGGTGTGGCCGCCTTTGCTGAGAACAGCGGCTGGGGACTACTGAACCATTATCAGCCACCATTTTTTCTGGCGGTTATCATCTCCGTAGTTGTGATGGATATGGTCATCTATCTGCAGCATGTCATGGTACATGCAGTACCGGCCCTGTGGCGGCTGCATATGGTGCACCATGTGGATCCGGACTTTGACGTCACCACCGGCTCCCGCTTTCATCCCATTGAGATCATCCTCTCCATGCTGATCAAGTTTGCCACTATTGCCGTCCTGGGACCCCCGGTAATCGGCGTAGTGATTTTTGAAGTACTGCTGAATGCCACTGCCATGTTCAATCATGGTAATCTGCGCCTGCCTAATAGGCTGGACCAAGTCCTGCGTTGGTTCGTGGTCACGCCGGATATGCATAGAGTGCACCACTCGGTCATACCATCAGAGACCAACAGTAATTTTGGATTCAACCTGCCCTGGTGGGATCGCATATTTGGCACCTATCAGGCCCAGCCTAAGGCGGGACATGCAGAGATGACCATTGGTATACGCGGTTTCCAGGATCTGAAGAAGATAAGCTGGCTGCCGGGAATGCTGGCCCTGCCTTTTACCCATACAGCCACAGGCTACTCCATTGTTGAGCGCTTCACAGACCGGGATGACCCTGCAGATTGAACTATGACCACCGGATCATACTGGTTAGCAGGCAAAACAGCGTGGAGATATTCAGCAAATATGATTAAAATCAATTTTTGAATTACTAAAAACGGCTATTTATTAAATCTAAAAAAAGGTGTCTGGAATGAAGAAGTACAAATGTATCGTGTGTGGCCATATCTATGACGAGGCCAAGGGCAGCCCGAGTCAAGGCATCCCGGCCGGAACCAAGTTCGAAGATCTCCCGGAGGATTGGGAGTGTCCGGATTGTGGCGCTGAGAAAGAGGATTTCAAACTACTTGGATAATATATCCATTCCAGTTCTCCAGGATGGGCTGAGGTAATAACCACGGTCTTCAAGGGTTTAGCCATGAAAATCAGCTATTGACACAGCATTATCCCTGGGCGACTATCTGGACCAACAATTTATTTAGGTAACCAAAACCGCTAACCATGAACTGCCCTGAGATGACAATTAGCAATCCCGCTGCCCTGGTGGTGGTATCTGTCGTCTCTGTAGTGAGCCTGGTGGTGACCACTGCGCCGTAGCGGGATTGGTAACAGATTACTCAAACCCCTCCGGCGCAAACCGGCGGGGTTTTTTATTTCCCGGCCGGTCCAGGCCGAAGGGATCCCTGACACAGGAGACCCATAGCAATGCAAACGATGACAGGAGCAGACCTCACAATACGTCTGCTCGAACGCCAAGGGATTGAAATCATCTCCGGTATACCCGGTGGTGCCAATCTACCCCTGTATGACTCACTCTACGGCAGTGAGCGTATCCGCCACGTCCTGGCCCGGCACGAACAGGGGGCAGGGTTTCTTGCCCAGGGCATGGCCCGGGCCACTGGACAGCCACAGGTCTGTTTTGCCACATCCGGACCCGGTGCTACCAACATCCTTACGGCCATAGCAGACGCCAAGCTGGATTCCGTCCCAATTATCTGTATTACCGGACAGGTACCCAGCAGCATGATCGGCACTGACGCCTTCCAGGAGGTGGATACCTACGGACTGAGCATTCCCATCACCAAGCACAACTTCCTGGTACGCAGTGCCGAAGAGCTACTGGAAACCATCCCCGCAGCCTTCCGCATCGCCTCCTCCGGCCGGCCCGGACCAGTGCTGATCGACATCCCCAAAGATGTGCAACTCCAGGAGTTGAGCTTTGAGCAGTGGCCAGAGCCTGGAAAACCCGAACAGGCCCCACCAGCTGAAAAGGCCGATCTGAAACAGGCGGCAGATATGATCAACCGGGCCCAGCGCCCTATCCTCTACCTGGGCGGCGGAGTGATCATCTCTGACGCCTCGGAACAGGCCAGGACCCTGATGGAGAAATCCAACCTGCCCACCACCATGACTCTGATGGGTCTGGGTGCAGTACCAGTGGATCATGAACTGTCACTGGGGATGCTGGGAATGCACGCTGCTCCGTATACCAACATGGCCCTGGAGGCCTGTGACCTGTTGATTGCAGTTGGTTCACGTTTTGATGATCGGGCCACCGGCAAGGTATCTGCATTCTGTCCCGACGCCGAGATAATCCATATTGATATAGATCCCAGCGAGCTGGGAAAGATCAAGCAGGCCCATGTAGGTATCATCGGTGACGTCCAGGATGTTCTGACAGATCTCATTCCCATGGTATCTGCTGACAGCCGCACCGAATGGATATCTGCAGTAAGGAATCTACGCCAGGCCCATCCATTTGTGACCCCAGAAGCAGACAAGGCCAACACCCCCTACGGTTCCATACGCAAGGTGGCGGATATGGTTGATGACAACACCATTGTCACCACAGATGTAGGTCAGCATCAGATGCGTACCGCTCAGCTGTATCCCTTCCGCAGACCAAGGCGTTGGCTCACGTCCGGTGGCCTGGGAACCATGGGCTTTGGACTGCCGGCTGCCATCGGTGCTGCCCTGGCGGAACCGGATACCCTGGTCATCTGCTTCACTGGTGACGGCAGCCTGATGATGAATATCCAGGAGTTGGCTACCGCAGTAGAACAGCAAGTAAATATCAAGATCATCTTGATGAACAACAATGCCCTGGGGCTGGTACATCAACAACAGACACTGTTCTATGGCAAACGTACCTTTGCCTCTGGCTATGAGTCTCAGATGGATTTTATCTCCATCGCCCGTGGCTTTGGCATGCCCACCTTTGATCTTGCCCAGTGTGACAATCATGCAGAGATGATGCGCGAAGCCCTGGAAAGTACCGGGCCATGCCTGATCCATGTACCCATTGACGTAAATGAAAACGTATTCCCCATGGTACCGCCAGGGGCCGCCAATAGAGATATGATCGGAGCAGATAACAATGCCTGAGCAGAGTACTAACCAGATTATTAATCACGAGATCCTGGAGTTGACGGTTCACAACCACCCAGGCGTCATGTCTCACATATCAGGTCTGTTTGCCCGCCGCGCCTATAACGTGGAGGGGATCCTGTGTATGCCTATAGGCAACCGCGAGCGCAGTCGTATCTGGCTGCTGGTGGATGAGGATCAACGCCTGGAGCAGATGATTAAGCAGGTGGAAAAACTGGAGGACGTTCTGGCAGTCCGGCGACATGATGCAGACCACCAGGTCTTCGTTAAGCTGGAAGAGTTTTTTCTGGCCTAGTCAGAAAGATATAGATTTTCTTAGGGATAAGACCACAGGCTCTCAAACATAACAGAGCGAGAGTGTATTGGTTGATGGCATAAGAGATATCTGGCGCGGTCACATTGCTTCTGCGCCTGATCATCTCTAAGCATCATCTACGTGAAATACATTTACTGGATCGATCCATGTTCAAGCCGCCGCCGCTCTGTGCCGATCCGGTATTTCTGTGAATTTATGGCGTCGATCACACCCGCTTCTTCTTTCATTTCTGTGAAATTGAGTAGCCAGGGCAGCTGTATTACCCGTTTGCGAGGAATGCAAGAGGGCAGAAATCCATACCCAGATCATGGTTATGCCCCATGCAATCAGCAATATCGTTAAGAGTGCTGGCAACAGCATAATTATACCTGCGACTATCTTTTCCATTTTTCTACCTCTTCGGTATAACCGATTATCTATTTCAAACTCATTTGTAACTACGTTAGACCAGATATATCGCTACGAGTGCCGGTAATATTGCAGTTTACATAAGGGTTCTTACTTATCGGAATTAGTGAAAATAGACGACTATTTATAAGTTTTTTAGACTCACTGCAATCTCAAATCCCTATCTTAAATGAGCATCTATTTTATTTAGTACAGGTTGTACTGACTGGTTCAGACCATAGGATCTTGCGTACTGGATGCTATTGGCACTGCCTCGGCAAACCAGGCAATAGAGTGATCCGCATTCACAGATAACAGATTTATTTGGACAAAGATTGAGCAGCTATAATTAGAAACAAGCCATTCTGAACGAATAACAATACTCAGGGGGTCAGCTTGTCCCATCCAGCCTGGACCGGTTCTTTGTCACTGAGATGCCTACCTCTGTTGCTGCTGTTATTCCTTTTGCAGGGATGCTCCATGGTACCACCCAGGCATCAGGCAGTGCCGGATGAGCTGCAAGCACAGAGTAAACCACTGGGCCTGGAGGATATACGCTTTCGTATCGGGGATAGCACCGATGGCATGCAACGCGTGGGAAAGGAGTCAATCGCCAAGGAGCGTGCTTACCTGGCAAGCATCGGACACAAAGGCTCGTTGCCACCGGTGGCATTTCTGGCTATATCAGGGGGAGGTGATGCCGGCGCCTTTGGTGCCGGGTTGCTCAACGGATGGACCAAAACCGGGGAACGTCCGGAGTTTAAGCTGGTGACCGGTGTCAGTACCGGTGCCCTTATTGCACCCTTTGCCTTCCTTGGTCCCGAGTATGACGCTCATCTGAAAGAGTTCTATACCACCATCACACCCAAGGACATAATCAAACGCAGATGGATACTTACCGCCATCTTCAGCGATGCCCTGGCTGACAATACTCCTTTAAAGTCACTGATTAAAAAATATGTGAACCGGGAATTTCTGAACAGGGTTGCTACAGAGTATACCAAGGGACGGATACTGCTGATTGCCACCACCGACCTGGACGCACGCAAACCGGTAATCTGGGACATGACCAAGATTGCCTCCAGCAGAGATCCCCAGGCGCTTAAGTTATTCCGCTCCATCATGCTGGCATCGGCTGCTGTTCCCGGCGCCATGCCGCCCACCATGATAGATATAGAGATCGATGGAATGCAGTACCAGGAGATGCATGTGGACGGAGGTACCATGGCCCAGGTGTTTGTCTATCCCCCCAACATCAACATCAGGAAGGTTGCGGGTAAACACCGCGCTCAGAGGAAACGCCGGCTCTTTGTCATACGCAACAGCCGCCTGGACGCGGAGTGGGCTAGTGTGGAACGTAGCGCCATGTCCATTGCCGGACGCGCAATCTCCTCCCTGATCCACAGCCAGGGTGTGGGTGATCTGTACCGCATCTATGCCACTGCCAAACGGGATGATGTGGACTTCAACCTGGCATATATCCCGGCCAGCTTCAATGAGCCGCACAAAGAAGAGTTTGACCGTGAGTTCATGCAGAAGCTGTTTGCCCTGGGTTACAAGCAGGGAGCGGAGGGTTACAGCTGGCACAAGGTACCACCGGGTTACATCGCAAACTGAAGACTACTTTTCCAATATATGTGGTAAAAGCTGACACATTAGGCATCCAACATATGAACGATCATCCAGCAATCATCTTTGCAGCACTAATGATCTTCATCTACGGGCTATTTTCAAAGGTCTCAGATCGATCGCCTGTCACATCTCCGATGGTTTTTGTTGCCATGGGAATCCTTGTTGGGCCACTTGCATTTGATTACTTCCACATGGAAGTAAGAGGAGAACTGATTCATATACTGACAGAGGTGACTCTGATTCTGATCCTGTTTGTTGATGCGTCCACAATTAATCCCAAGCAGTTGATCAAGGACCGTGCAGTGCCGATTCGGCTGTTGGGAATAGGCCTGCCACTGTCAATGGCACTAGGCACCCTGATGGCCTATTTGATTTTCCCCGACCTGGGTATCTGGATGCTGCTGCTGATGGCACTTATTCTCTCACCCACCGATGCTGCACTTGGCCAGGCCGTAGTAAAAAGTGAAAAGGTGCCGGAACAGATTCGGCGCTGGATAAGCGTTGAGAGCGGCTTGAATGATGGATTTGCCTTACCGCCGGTTTTCGCCTGTATCGCCGCGCTTTCAGTAACAACTGGTGCGCCTGAAGAACACCACTGGTTTTTATTCCTGTTGCAGCAGATCATTTTTGGTGCTGTCGTAGGCGGCCTTGTGGGTTGGGTTGGCGGCACCTTAGTAGAAATCTGTTCCAACAAAGGCTGGATGAACAGCACCTTCCAACGTCTTGTATCCGGATCTCTGGCCATTCTATGTTTTGTTATCGCCGAAATGATCCACGGTAATGGGTTTATTGCTGCCTTTGCTGGCGGATTGATGCTCGGTCTGGGAACCAAGACCAGTCATATCCGTGAGCGCATCCAGGAATTTGGTGAAGCAGAAGGTCAACAGTTAATCTTATTTGTCTTCCTCATATTCGCCATGGTGATGGTGCCACAGGCTGTTGAGTATTGGGATGTTCGAGCCTGGCTATATGCCATACTAAGTTTGACAGTTATCCGTATGCTGCCGGTCGCCATTAGCTTACTGGGCAGGGGATTGAATTTGAGTACGGTCCTGTTTGTTGGCTGGTTTGGCCCGAGAGGGATAGCTTCTATACTCTATCTATTGTTGGTAGCAAGTGTGTTGGGTATCGAAGGTTACGAACAAATTCTATCCGTCATTGTATTAACGGTATTGTTAAGCGTGTTCTTGCATGGTATGAGCGCAGTGCCGTTCAGCAATCGATTCAGTAACCAAACAGTAGCGAAATCCAAAAATGTTCCGCAGGAGTCAGATTGATGTTTCTAGATTATTTTGCATTGTTCCTGGTCTTTTTTGTGGTGATTTTCATCTTCTATGCCATCATCGTCATCCATGATATTCCTTATGAGATAGCGGTGCATCGCAATCATCCTCATCAGGATGCGATTCACGTGGCAGGGTGGATCAGCCTGTTTACCCTGCATGTGCTTTGGCCGTTTCTGTGGATCTGGTCCACTCTTTACCGTGAAGATCGTGGTTGGGGTTTTAGTGGTACTGCAAACAGAGAGCAACCAGTTCAGCAGGAGTTGGAAAAACGTATAGAAGCTTTAGAGGCTACTATAGAGTCGCTGCAAGCACAGGTTGATGATCAACAAACCACAGAACAACCGACACAAGGTGGGGAGGAGTAAGTCATGGATTTATTATTGATTTTGACTTATGCCGGTCTCTGCGTTGCCATCTTCAAAATATTCAAGATCCCTTTGAACAAGTGGACAGTACCTACAGCGATTTTGGGCGGCATCGCCATACTAAGTACATTACTGATTCTAATGAATTACCACCACCCCTACGGTAAGTATGCCAAAGAAGCCTTTGTAACCATACCTATCGTACCGCCGGTGAAGGGTATCGTTGTTTCGGTTGAGGCAGAACCAAACCAACCATTGAACAAGGGCGATGTACTGTTCAGGATAGACCCCAAGCCATTTGAACTAACAGTAGCCAAGAAAAGAGCGCAACTCGCTGAGGCAGAGCAGCAGGTCAAACAGACCGAGGCACAGCTGGACTCCACACAGGGGCGGGTAGTCAAGGCAAAGGCGGATCGCGATCGCGCCAAGCAAACTTATGCTCGCTATGAAAAGGGTAAAAACAGTGGCGCATTTTCCGAGCAACAGATTGAAAACCGACGCCAACTTTACTTGGCCTCAGAGGGTACCCTCTCTTCCGCACAAGCAGAATACGATAGAATCAAGCTGGTCTATGAATCGAAGATTGACGGTGTAAATACCAAGGTCGCTCAACTTCACGCAGAACTGGCCAGTGCAGAGTACGATCTTGAGCGCAGTGTTGTAAGGGCACCTTTGGATGGCGTGGTGACACAAGTTGGTCTGCGTCCTGGTTCCATGGCCGTAAGCCTGCCGTTACGTCCTGCCATGGTGTTTATTCCCAATCAGGGCCGTACGGTGGTTGGCAGTTTTTGGCAAAACTCACTCCTGAAGATGAAGCCAGGGTTTGAAGCGGAAATCATACTCGACGCTGTTCCTGGCCATGTATTCAAAGGCAATGTAAAGACAATTTTACCTGCCATGCGTGAGGGCGAGGTCCAATCTGGTGGTAATCTGGTATCTGCCCAGCAAGTAGCATCCCATGGGCGGGCATTGGCGGTTATCGAGTTAGAAGAAGATTTAGATCAATATAATCTGCCACGAGGCGTCCAGGGTAAGGTGGCTATCTATTCAGATAGCTTTACTCATGTAGCGGTAATGCGACGCGTGCTGCTACGTATGTTGGGATGGATCAACTATGTGTTCCCGATGAAGTAAGAATAGAGATAAGTTCCTGGGTAGCATTCACTCATCATTACGGTTGCCTCGTGTAAACAGAATAGCTTCCATGGTCACAGTTTACGCTCAGTAATAACAATTGTTCGCATACGAAACCCTCTTGTCCTGATCTAGCACAGACCATGGGCATAACAAGCTGGGTTTGCATTATGGCGCCACAGTATCTAATATATCAGCATATTTGTTTTTATTTCGTCATTCCCTACTGCTAGGAGCTGATATTTAGCATGATTACCAACCTGGTTGGAAACTGCATCCGCGAGCTACGCGCCAAGCGCAACCTGACCCAACAGCAGCTGGCAGACAAGGCCGAGATTCCACGCGCCACTCTGGCCACAATTGAAAAAGATGAATCCAACCCCAGTCTGGCTGCGGTGTATAAGATTGCAGTGGCCCTGGATAGTACCATTGACGATCTGCTGGAGACTCATCACGACCGGGTAGAGGTGACCCTGAGGGAGGTAATGGGCAAGTCGGAATCAGGTGATGGCTCATATCGGGCTACAACCATATCACCACTAGGTAGCCCTACCATCTCCCAGCAGCTGTTTGAACTGGATCCTGATTCCACCTATCACGGTAAACCCCATCCTCCAGGGAGCGAGGAGTATCTGCATATCTCACAGGGAGAGGTGGTACTGGAGATTGCCGGGGAGAAAACGGCACTACGGGAGGGTGACAGTGCCCACTTCCGCGGTAACGTGAAACACAACTACCACAACCCTGGCGCTACCCAGGCCCAAGGCATAGTTACCATAGTCGAATTCCCGAGCGTGAAGTAAATTCCCAAACCCCGAGCAGAATCAATGGGCTGTCATGAACTGCCGTTGGCGAGCGCTTCCAGAGCCTCTGGACGCAACATCTGCACATGCTTGTTGCGGATCTTGATCATTCCCAGCTTCTGCAACTTCATCAGAGTCCGGCTTACGGTCTCACTGGCAAGTCCAAGATAGCTGGCAATATCACTACGTGACATGCTTAATCTGAAATCTGCCCCGGACATCCCACGTTCATTCTTACGCTTGGATACACTCAAAATAAATGCAGCCAGACGCTGTTCACTGCTCTGACGAATAAGTGATGCATTCAATCTATGACTGAACGCTACCTCCTCACCCAGGATCGTTATAACCCTCTCCTGCACTTCCTGCTCAGAACAGCCTGCCTGCTGCAACTGCTCCCGCCGAAGTTCACAAACCAGGCTCGCCTCCATAGCACGTGCCGTACAGGTATAGGCATCTCCGGCAATACCATCGGTACCAATCATCTCACCGGCAAAGTGAAAGCCAATAACCCTCTCTTCACCCTGTGGTGGAACCATAACACTCTTGAAGGAACCAGATTTCACAGCAAAGAAGGAGCGGAACGGATCACCGGCACGGAAGATGGTCTCTCCACGCGCAACCGACTGTCTACGCAACAAGGTACCTTCAGGAAGCTCAATCTCCCCTTCATCATATTCAAGCAGTTCACACAATGCATCCAGGCCACAATGCCTGCAATCCACCTCACTGTTACCAGCTGCTGGCTTTATCACTCTACTTGGAGACTTTTGTTCCGCGTTTGATTTACTCATGTCTATATCACTAATCTGCCTGAATACGTGCTCACATGCTGTGATGCGAGCGAAGTACATATTGCCAGAAAATTGATATAAATGAAAAAAAGCAACGACTTATTTGAATATAGTTTCGATGGAAAACCCATCTTTTTCCAGGATAATCCTAAGTCTTTTCAAGCCATCCATCTGAATCTGACGCACCCTCTCGCGGGTAACTCCCAGCTCCTTGGCTACCTGCTCCAGGGTAGAAATCTCATAGCCATGCAGTCCAAACCTACGTTCCACTACTTCCCGTTGTTTCTCATTCAGTTTGCTCAGCCAATAATCCAGGTTGGAGCTCAGACTTTCACTCTGGATCTTATCAGCGGGGTCCTCTGACTTCTTATCCGAAATGGTTTCCAGCAAAGGCTTGTCTGCATTTTTACCAAACGGTGTATCCACAGAGGTGATACGCTCATTCAGCCCCAGCATCCGCTTCACCTCATCAATCGGCTTCTCCAGCAGATCCGCTATCTCCTCGGCCGTAGGTTCATGATCCAGAGTCTGGGTAAGCTTGCGTGCGGCACGCAGGTAGATATTGATCTCTTTAACCACATGGATCGGCAAGCGTATGGTACGGGTCTGGTTCATGATGGCACGTTCAATGGTCTGACGAATCCACCAGGTAGCATAGGTGGAAAAACGAAAGCCACGTTCCGGATCAAACTTCTCCACAGCCCGCATCAAACCAAGATTCCCCTCCTCGATCAGATCTAGCAGGGCAAGGCCGCGGTTCATGTAGCGTCGTGCAATCTTTACCACCAGACGCAGATTGCTTTCGATCATACGCTGACGCGCTGCGGTATCTCCCTTCTGGGCCTTGCGGGAAAAATAGACCTCTTCTTCCGCAGTAAGAAGTTCGGAGGCACCAATCTCATTCAGATAGAGTCTGGTGGCATCCATCTGGGACTGGCTTGCATCCTCGGTACTCTGGATCCTGGCAGAATCTGTTGCAGCTGAATCGGGTTTTACATCCTTGCTTGATTCATCTGCACTACCCTGTGCCTCGGAAAAATTCACCTCTACTTCAGAATCTGCTACATCATCCTTATCACTCATACCACTCCTCCAAGAGAGTATTAGATTTTTGGAACCTCTGATTAATTCCATGATGGCCGAGACGCTGCCTTTGCGTCTTGAGATGCAAGGCGGCTTGTGCAGCTAATG
>JANQEV010000101.1 GCA_028278145.1 Chromatiales bacterium
ATGGGGTTATGGAGGTAGAGACGCCTGTCTGTTCTACCCATGCCACAACCGATCCGGTACTGAATAGTTTTTCTACCCAATATACTGGCCCTGGTGCCCCCCAGGGCCAGGATCTGTTCCTGCACACCTCGCCTGAGTTCCCCATGAAGCGTCTGTTGGCTTCTGGTTCTGGACCTATTTATCAGATCTGCAAGGCGTTCCGTGATGGTGAGAGCGGACGCAGACATAACCCAGAATTTACCCTGCTGGAGTGGTATCGCCCTGGGTATGATCATCTACAGTTGATGGATGAGGTGGTTGAACTGATCAACACTATGCTCCAGGAGCCGTTACCGGTCGAGAAAATCAGCTATGCTGAGCTGTTCCAGCGCCATCTTGGTGTGAATCCCCATCAGAGCGGTAGCAGTGAATTGCGCCAGGTTGCCATGGCCCATGATATACCAGGGATTGAACAGTTGAATTTGCCTAAAGATGGCTGGCTGGATCTACTCTTGACCCACTATATTGAACCCAAACTGGGGCGTAATTGCCTGTGTTTTGTCTATGACTATCCGGCAACCCAGGCCTCTCTGGCCAGGATTCGCCCCGGTAGCCCGCCACTGGCTGAGAGATTTGAGCTGTACATGGATGGTATTGAACTGGCCAACGGCTTTCATGAACTGACATCTGCTCCGGAACAGAGGGAGCGTTTTATGCAGGACCTGGAGCAACGCCGGACTGATGGAACCAGAGAGGTTCCGATGGATGATCTGTTGTTGGCCGCCCTGGATGCAGGGTTGCCAGATTGTGCCGGTGTGGCCTTGGGTATCGACCGGCTGTTGATGCGATTGACCGGGGCGGAGCATATCCAGGATGTGCTGGCCTTTCCATTGGAAAGGGCGTAGAACATAAGCCATCATGGACTTAATCAGAGATTTTTTAGGCTAGTACTATGAATATGAAAACAAACAGTGGTCCGGAAAATCATCATGTGGCAGTGCTAGGTGCCCACACCAAGCCCCAACGTTACTCAAATCAGGCCGTGTGTCTGTTGTTGGAGCACGGCTACAGGGTAACTCCCGTGCATCCGAAATTCGAAGTGATCGAAGGATTGCCGGTTGCGCCATCCCTCAATGATATCAGTGATCCTGTGGATACCCTTACGCTGTATGTGGGGCCGGAGCGTATCCAGCCTATGATAGATGATATCCTGGAATTGGCTCCCGGACGCGTTATCTGCAATCCCGGAACTGAGTCCAGAGAGTTGCAGGCCCAGCTTGATGCAGCAGGCATCCCATGGCTTGAGGCCTGTACCCTGGTGATGTTACGCCTGGGTAACTTTATGGAAGATCAGGCGTAACACTGTAGGTGTAACCTAAGGGTAGACGTCTGGAACAAAGGTCTGATCAGAAAATGGCGGTCGTACATACCCAGCACTATCCTTACGGTCTGGCAGCGTGATCGGTTCAGGGGTCAGATCTTCATAGGGAATCATGCTCAACAGGTGCGAAATGCAGTTTAGGCGTGCATGCTTTTTAATGTCTGACTTGACCACATACCACGGGGCCTGCTTGATATCTGTATGGGCAAACATACGGTCCTTGGCCTTGGAGTATTCTATCCAGCGTGATCTTGATTCCAGGTCCATGGGGCTGAGTTTCCAGCGCTT
>JANQEV010000121.1 GCA_028278145.1 Chromatiales bacterium
TGGTCAAAGCCGCGGTAAGCGTGGTCTTACCATGGTCTACGTGACCGATCGTACCAACATTCACATGCGGCTTTGTACGTTCGAATTTTTCCTTGGACATCGAATTTAATCTCCAAATAGATTCTTTGAATCGTTAAATTAAAGTTAAAAGACAAATTCGTGCGCTTTTTTTCCGCACGCCCCCAGCGATAAAACTGGAGCCCAGGAGCAGATTTGAACTGCCGACCTCACCCTTACCAAGGGTGCGCTCTACCGACTGAGCTACCCGGGCCTAACCAAAATGCTACAGGCCTTGTGTTTCCGGATCGTGTAACAACCCGTTCTCGCACTCCAACACTGCAACTAACAACCTGGAGCGGGTGATGGGAATCGAACCCACGTAATCAGCTTGGAAGGCTGAGGTTCTACCATTGAACTACACCCGCGCTGACTCGATTACACATCCATCGCGCCACTCTAAACCTCACAGGAGAGGGGTACTCTGGTTTACCCTCCGGACCGTCCCAACGTGATTGACGATCTCCAGCGCTTTGCGCTTCCTAAAACCGCTAAAAATACGCAGTTTACACACATATTCTGGTGGAGGGGGAGGATTACTCAGGCCTCTGGCCTTCGCCCTCCGGGTCGTTGCTGCGCAACATTCTCCGCCGCTTCGCGGCTACGTCGAACCTCCACCGGTTCTCATCCTCCCCTAAATAAATACGGAGGATTACACTAATTTCTGGTGGAGGGGGGAGGATTACTCCATGCCTTCGGCATTCCGCCCTCCGGGCCGCCTCGCTACGCTTGGCGTTCTCCGGTGCTACGCACCTCCGTCGAACCTCTCTCCGGTTCTCATCCTCCCCGGCAAGCCATGGAGGGAAAATCAAATTTCTGGTGGAGGGGGGAGGATTCGAACCTCCGAAGGCTGAGCCGTCAGATTTACAGTCTGATCCCTTTGGCCACTCGGGAACCCCTCCAAATGCAAGCGGAGTATTTTGATTTACAACACCCCTGCCTGTCAACATCCATCAGAAGGTTTTTCTGTATTTTTTTATGCAATTACCGCCAAATGACCTAACTATGACATTCAGTTGATATAAGCCACCAATCTCAGCCATGCAACTCGTTCATTACCGCCTGACTTTCACCCGCCAGAATCCTGGGAAACAGGTCAGCAGCAACTTCCAGACGGGACTCAATAGCTATGGCGTCATCCCGGGATGGGTTTCCCAGCACATAGTCCACAACCTGATCCCTCTCTCCAGGATGGTCTATGCCAATACGCAGCCGCCAGAACTCTTTGCTCCCCATGGCACTGATGATGTCCCGTAGACCATTGTGGCCAGCATGCCCCCCGTTCAGCTTCAGTCTCACTTCCCCTGCTGCCAGATCAAGCTCATCATGAGCCACCAGGATCTGGGAGGGCTCTATCTTGAAGTACTTGGCCAGGCTGGAAACAGACTGACCACTCCTATTCATATAGGTGGAGGGTTTTAACAGCCAGCACTCCCCGCCACCTACGCGGATGCGGCAGGCCAAGCCATGAAACTTGCTTTCCAGTTTGAAATCACCGCCATAGTGACGTGCCAGCAGGTCTACAAACCAATAACCGGTATTGTGACGGTTCTGTTCATATTGTCGCCCAGGATTTCCCAGACCCACAACCAGTTTGATAGAGGATGACACGGTCATACCTTAAATCAGAGACGGGGATCAGACTATTGAATAACCTGATCCCCGCACACAATCACACCACAATATTACTCTTCGCTATCCGCTTCACCGGAAGGAGCTTCCACATCAGCTTCTTCACCAGCTTCAGCTGGCTCTTCTTCCATGCCGCCATGACCACTATGCAGGGTTACTACGAGCATATCCTGCTCTTCACCCTGGGCCAGGGCTGGAATCTCAACACCTTCTGGCAGATTCAGCTCAGACATATGGACACTGCCACCGATCTCCATCTCAGACATATCAACCTCGATATATTCTGGAAGATCCTTAGGCAGACAGAGGATTTCCACGCTGGTGATGCTGTGGGATATGGCACCACCCATCTTAATACCAGGAGCAACATCCTCACCGATGAAGTGGAGCGGCACACTGGTGCGCAGCTTGGACTTAGCAGAAACACGCTGGAAATCAGCATGCAGAACAATAGGCTTGGCCGGGTGACGTTGCAGATCCTTCAGAATAACCTGCTCCCCTTTGCCATCAATCTTCAGGTTCAGGATATGCGAGTAAAAGGCTTCATTCTCCAGGTGCAGCATCAACTCATTATGCGCCAGGGAAATCATCTTTGGCTCTGACTTGCCTCCATAGACGATACCAGGTATCTGGTTGGTGCGACGCAGGCGGCGGCTCGCACCCTTCCCTGCATCATCACGCGACTGCGCGTTAATTTCAAATTCATTACTCATGATTTTCTCCAAATCAATTTAAAGACTACAAACACCGCTGTCCGCGACCAGACAAGCGATTACCACTTAAGGTCAGGGCACTTACCCATGACCAAAAATTTGATTACTACTCCATGAACAGGGAGCTCACTGACTCATTCTGCGAAATACGGCGAATCGTCTCCGCCAGCAATTCAGCCACACTGATCTGCCTGATCTTGGTACAGGCCTGAGCCGCAGCCGTCAGCGGGATGGTATTGGAGACCACCAACTCATCCAGAAGCGAGTTGGATATATTGTCCACTGCCGGACCAGACAATACCGGGTGGGTACAGTAGGCTACAACCCGTTCCGCCCCATGCTCCTTCAATGCCTGGGCCGCCTTACACAGGGTGCCTGCGGTATCCACCATGTCATCAATCAGTACGCAACTTCTACCCTCAACGTCACCGATAATGTTCATTACCCTAGCCTCATTGGCCTGGGGGCGACGCTTATCGATAATGGCCAGATCTGCATCATCCAACTGTTTGGCCAGGGCACGGGCGCGAACCACACCACCCACATCCGGTGATACAACCATCAGATTAGGATATTTCTGACGCCAAACATCACCCAGCAGGATGGGCAGGGCATAGATATTATCTACCGGAATATCGAAAAAGCCCTGAATCTGATCAGCATGCAGATCCACAGTAAGCACCCGATCTGCCCCAGCCGCAGCCAGCTGCTTGGCAACCAGGCGCGCCGTAATCGGAACCCTTGCTGAGCGTGGGCGTCGATCCTGTCTGGCATAACCATAGTATGGAATTACCGCAGTAATCCGGTCCGCTGAAGCCCAGGTAAGGGCGTCTATCAGTACCAACAGCTCCATCAAATTATCATTGGTGGGGCAGGATGTAGACTGAATCACGTAGACATCACGACCGCGCACATTCTCTTGCACCTCGGCCATTACCTCACCATCGCTGAATTTACCTACGACTGCTCTGCCACGACGCAATCTCAGGCGCGAGGTAATATCCGCCACCAACTCTGGATTGGAGTTTCCGGAAAACACCATGATGCCGCTGTCTGGCACTGTATGACTCCTATTTATATATGTAACTGGACAAAAGAGCCCAAAAAACCATAACGCCTAAACTGCAACATTAAATATGGCTGGGGCGCCAGGGTGAGCATGGACCATTTGTCCAGTGG
>JANQEV010000005.1 GCA_028278145.1 Chromatiales bacterium
GGCATGCGACTAATAAGCGTAGTGATGGGCACCAAGAGCGAGAAGGCCCGGGCCAAGATCAGCCAATCCCTGTTGAACTATGGCTTCCGTTTCTACGAAACCCATAAACTGTATGGTGCCGGTGAGACCCTGAACAACGCCAGGATCTGGAAAGGTGACAAGGAGCAGTTGGCACTGGGGCTACAACAGGATCTGTATATCACCATCCCCAGAAAGCAATATAAAAACCTGAAGGCAGAGATGGTACTCAATCCCAATCTGGAAGCACCGGTTGATAAAGGTAGCCGCATCGGCACTGTCAAGATCACCCTGGCTGGTAAGCCTTTCACCGAGGTACCACTGATAGCACTGCACGACGTAGCCCATGGTGGAATATGGAGCCAGGCAAAGGACAGCGTACTGCGCTGGTTCGAATAACCCATGACCAGCAGTAATGTATATCTCAATGGCAGTTTTTTGCCACTGTCCCAGGCACAGATATCGGTTATGGACCGGGGTTTTCTGTTTGGTGACAGCATCTACGAGGTAATACCAGCTTATAGTGGACGCCTGTTCCGATTACCGCACCACCTGCAGCGACTTAACAACAGCCTGCAGGCGATCCGTATGCAGAACCCCATGAGTGACAGCGAATGGACCTCCATGCTGGAACAGCTGGTGGCACAGCAACCCGGACAAGATCAGTCGGTATACCTGCAGGTAACCCGGGGGCCGGCTGAACAGCGTGACCACACCATCCCGGAGAAGACAAAAGCCACAGTATTCGCCATGTCCTCTCCCATGCATGATCCTGATCCAACTGTGGTCGGCATCAGCGCAATTACACTGGACGATATCCGCTGGCGCCTGTGTAACATCAAGGCCACTACCCTACTGGCTAACGTATTGCTGAAGCAGGAGGCCAAAGATGCCGCTGCGGTAGAGTCGATACTCATTCGCGATGGCAATGCCATGGAAGGAGCAGCGAGCAATCTATTCATTGTTCTGGCTGGAGAGTTGATAACCCCACCCAAGAGCAATTACCTGCTTCCTGGCATTACCAGGGACCTGATACTGGAATTGGCAGAAAAGAATGGCCTACCCCATGCCGAGAGAGATATTACCGAGCCACAACTTAGAAGCGCCGACGAGGTGTGGCTCACCAGTTCCACCAAGGAGATCATGCCAGTAACCAGACTCGATCAACACCCGGTTGGGAATGGCAAACCGGGCCCGGTATACCAACAGATGTCAGCACTCTACTCAGAGTACAAGGAACGCATAAAGCAGGGCCTGGAACAGTAGCTGTATAATATATGGTGATGGGTCTAACCCAGGAGCAGAGTATTTTTAGATCATGTCGGAAGAAGAGACACTATTAGAGTTCCCCTGTGAGTTCTCCATCAAGGCCATGGGGCTGGCCACACCGGAATTTGATTCTATAGTGGTAGAGATCGTGCGCCAACACGCCCCGGATCTAGGTGAAGGTGCAGTACGCACCAGACCCAGCAGTGGTGGCAAATACCTGGCAGTAACCGTTACTATCAATGCCACTAGCAAGAAGCAGCTGGACTGCATCTACCAGGCCCTCACCGATCATGAGTTGGTACTTATGAGCCTCTGATCCAGATCACACATGCCAGACGCAACCCTTCAGATCAGACATCTAGGCCTGCGTGAATACGCAGAAGTCTGGGATAAGATGCAGCAATTCACCAGCAGTAGAACCGAACACACCCCGGACGAAATATGGCTACTGCAACATCCACCGGTATTTACCCAGGGGCTGGCGGGCAAGGCAGAGCATCTGCTGGACCCGGGAACCATTCCAGTAATCCAGAGTGACCGCGGTGGGCAGGTTACCTATCACGGACCGGGACAGCTTATAGCCTATGTAATGGTTGATCTGCACCGTGCCAGGCTGGGAGTACGCCAGCTGGTGGAACTGCTGCAGGATGCGGTACTGGACCTGCTGCAACAGCACGGCATCAAGGGACACACCCTGCCCAAGGCACCTGGAGTATATGTAAATAACAGAAAGATCGCTGCACTCGGCCTGCGGGTACGGCACGGCCGCAGCTTCCATGGCCTGAGTCTGAATGTGGATATGGATCTGGAACCATTCTCTCGCATCAACCCCTGCGGCTATCCTGACCTGCAGGTTACCCAGCTACGGGATTTAGGTGTGGAATTGAATCTGGAACAGGCTGCACAGCAGCTAACCGAGTGCCTGAGAGCACATCTGCACAATGGAACCTGATCCATATCAATGCCCTAAGGCATGGCTCTGTATTTCATCAGTAAACACACACGATCAGTAGTATAATTGTAGGGGCAGCGCTAACTTCACATTAGATCAGGATATAACTTATGGATAAGCTGATCAGAGGCGTCGTATTCTCTACCTTACTACTACTCTTCTCCGGTGGTGCCGGTGCTCAGCAGGCACTGCAACCGGGTGAAGCCTACCTTACACGCTTCTCCGGCGTGATCAACGATGAAGGCCGAAGTGTCATCGACCCCGAGGGAACGGTCGGCTCCATTATCGACCTGCGCTATCCCGAGGGCCCACCTCAAGGCCAGCAGTGGCAAAATCCACCACAGCGGCTACCAGTTACCGCCGCCCAGCTTGGACAGGTGTTCGGTATCGCCCTGGACGACCAACAACCACCAAATATCTATCTCAGCGCCACCTCTGCCTTTGGCCTGCACCGCAACGCAGACAACACAGATTGGATGCAGGGCATGTGGGGCCGTGATGGCGGACCAGGTACGGTATGGAGGCTCTCTGCCAGCAACAACTATGCACCAGAACCGTTCGCTGACATCGCCCTCGGCGGGCGCAGCAACAGTGGCCCAGCGTTAGGCAACATTGCCTATGATCGCTGGAACAGGCAGCTCTACGTCTCCGATCTTGAGAGCGGCATGATCCACCGCCTGAGCCTAGAAGACGGCAGATCCCTTGGTCATTACGACCACGGCATTCAAGGCCGGGCCAATTTCCTTGACCCAAGCAAAGGCTCCAGACAAACCCTGCCACCCCTGGAGTTCAATCCGGCCACCAGGGCACGCATCAGTGATTGCGCCTTCGGTTTCTTTGCACGCACCCCGGCCTGCTGGAATTATGCCGACTTCCGCCGCCGTGTCTGGGGACTGGGGGTACGCCGTGACAGCAGAACCAATGAGGTGCGGCTCTATTATTCAATATGGAGTTCACAGGCATTTGGTCATCCTGACTGGTTCAACGCTGGAGATGAACAGCGCAACTCCATCTGGTCGGTGCGCATCGCAGAGGATGGCGCCTTCGACGATACCAGCATACGTCGCGAGTTCCAGCTCCCAGTATTTTTCACCCAGGCCGCAGATATCGCCCGTGCCGGGCCGAGCCACCCGGTAACTGCCATCGCATTCCCTCAATATGGCCCCCAGAACATCATGGTGGTTGCCGAGCGCGGCGGCATCCACAACCCGGGGTTGGGAACAGGCACACCCTTCGCCACACCGCAGGAATCCCGTGTCCTGCGCTACCGGCTGGATGAAAACGGCATCTGGCAGGCAGAAGGTCACTATGCAGTAGGCCACCTCCGACGCCAGGATGCACCGCGCATCCGTGCCAATGCTACAGGTGGTGTAGCCTTCGGACCTGGCTACTCAGAAAGTGGTGAAGTGGATACCCAGAATCAATACCTTTGGATCAGTGGCAACGCCCTCTGCTCAGCTGACGGGCCCTGCCTAGATCCAAATAGCGGAGAACACACGGACACTCGCACCACCGATGGCATACAGGGCACTCCGGCCAACAATTTCATAGAGATTGACTCTACCCCGACAGATGAACCCCACAATGTCTTCATAGTGGGTGGTAATCAGATAGGAAATGATCTTGGCGCAGTCACCAGCTATCACCCACCACCAGAGTCCGATGTGCCGGAAGGCTGGATGTCACCCGGCTGGATTCCTTCCGACGACTGGGCTCCCATGGATGATTGGGCTCCGGCACCAGGCTGGATACCACCCCCGGACTGGCTCCCTGATCCTGGCTGGCTGCCGCCACCATGGTGGGACAGTTGACCACCTCCTCTACTACTGACCGACCTGGCCATTGCCAAAACAGGCCCGGCTGAATGCCAGGAGGGGGTCAACTGTGCCTATACCATCACTGTCACCAATAACGGCCCACTGTTCTATGCCGGACCGTTATACATTACTGACACCATGCCGGATGGTGCCACCCTTGCGGAAGGGTCGGCTGGCTGGCACTGTGATGTAAGTGGCCGTACAGCCACCTGCCGTCATATTGGCGGGGTGGCACTTGCCCCGGGCGGCACGGTATCACTGACACTCAATGTTCAACTTCCGGTTGATGTACCAGACGCCAATGTGCAGAACTGCACCGACATCCACTGGGATGAGATGGGCACCAGAGATGGTCACAGCGGTAATGACGATGCCTGTGTAACCACACCGGTAGGGGACGGTTTCGACCTGGGTATCGGAAAGTCGAGCACCATGGCAGAGTGCCGCGCCGGCGGCCTGTGCCTGTTTGAAATCACTCTCACCAACCATGGCCCGGGCGAATTTAATGGCTCCGTAGCAATACGCGACACCCTGCCCTCAGGCTCAACCGTTACTGGTTCGGGGCCAGGTTGGGGCTGCAGCCAGGCCGGCGACATAGTCAACTGCCGCAAGGATGGGATCAACCTGCCGGCAGCGGCTGACACCCAGCTACATCTCCAGATTCGGCTACCTGCCGAGATAGCAACTCCGGATGTTGAGAACTGTGCTGCTATCGATTGGGGTGATATGGGAGCAACGGACGGTGATACCGACGCCCATCCCGATCAGGCCTGTATGACTATGCCGATAGTCAACACCGGCTTTGATCTGGAAATCGATAAACGGGGACCAGCCCATTGTGACCCAGGTGCGGTATGTGAATTCAGCGTATCAGTTACCAATCACGGACCGGAGGACTATTCGGATCAGATGCGGTTCAGAGATGAATACCCGGCCGGGACCATTCCGCAGGCTATGCCAGATGCCACCGGGTTGTGTTTGATCGTACCACCCAACATGCTTTGCCCATTCGGACTGGTATCAATCCCGGCCAGTGAGACAGAGGAGTACACTGCCAGAATCAATATACCTGACCCCTTTGCCGATGCTGAGATAACCAACTGCATCGAATTCGCCTGGGGTACCGGCGGCATGCCAGCCGATGACATACCAGCAGACCCACACACGGACAGAAGCTGCGATACCATCCAGATCAGTGAGGGTTTCGATCTGGAGATCGCCAAAGACGGTCCCGCAGAGTGCTTCGAAGGCGGGATCTGTGAATACACACTCACCATAACCAATAACGGCCCCAGACCCTACGGCAACCGCTTCTTTAGCGTATTGGATACCCTTCCCGATAACGCAGTAGTAGAGAGCAGCTCAGCCGGCTGGAGCTGCACGCCAACAGGAGTGGCAAATCAGGTCAGATGCCGGGGCGATACCCTTTCCATGGTACCACCGGGCGACGCCTTTCCTAAGACAATAAACCTGAGGGTCAGGCTGCCTGACACGGTGGTTGGTGATGACGTGGAAAACTGCGCCAGCATCGACTGGGATGCACCGGATATACCCACCGGTGACGATAATGCTGGCAACGATGGGCCCGCCTGCCATACCACTGACATCCTGGCGGCGGACCTCGCCCCCTTTGGTGGTACGGTATGCAAACGGGGAGAGAGCTGCCGACTTGATGTACGCCTGGAGAATCGCGGTGGACGCCGCTTCCATGGTAAGGCTGGCCTGCGCGGTTCATTTTCACCCAGGGTAAAAATCGAGAGTATAAAGGGCCTGTCCAGTGGGCTTGCCTGCCAAATCACCGGCAGCGGTACTTACCAGTGCCTGCACGAGAATCTCGATCTGAAGCCGGGAGCAGCAGCTAAACTGCAACTCAACATAGCCATCCCCATGGATTTCCCACATAACAGGATCATCCATCACAAGGATATGCTATGGCCCGACAGCAGGGTGAAGGATCGCAAGCCAGGAAATGATCACCACCGCAGCGTTATCACAATCGAGGAGATAGACACAACACGGACAATCCCAGTGGCTCCACTGGCGTGCCCCAGGGGCTGGAGTGAATATCCAGGTGCATCAGCAGTACCAAAGAGCTGGGAAACCAAGCAGATACGACAGGATAAACAGTCCATCTTCTGCGCCAGACCACCTCCGATAACACAGCCCACACCATGCGGTGTATGCGAACAGCGGAATAGAAAGACGCAACAGTGCGAACGTGTTATCGAATGCTATAACGGCCTGCTGCTCGATGATGAATGCCTCTGCCCCAAGGGTACCCACCCCAGGGCCACCACCTGTGGCTATGCCTGCAAACAGATCAGCTGTCCTCCTGGCCTGACTTGGAACGGAACCCAGTGCGCCAAACCTATAAGGCCCTGTGGAAAATGCGAACAACGCAATCCAATAACCAAACAGTGTGTACGCCATATTGAGTGCATCAATGGCAACCTGAAACGAGGCCAGTGCTTCTGTCCGCAAGGAACCAGGGCTAAACCCACAGCATGTGGCTACACCTGTGCAAAGACCATCTGTCCTCCAGGCCAGCACTGGAATGGCAAGCTGTGCACATGCCCACGAGGACTGATCAAACAGGGTCGCAAATGTATCCAAAAACCTTGTGGCAAGTGCGAACAACGCAACCCGAAAACCTTGCAGTGTGAACGCCGGTTCGAATGCTTCGGTGGCGCACTGAAAAGAGGCAAGTGCTATTGTCCAAAGGGTACCCAATCCAGACGTACCAGTTGCGGCATTGCCTGCAAACAGATCAGTTGCACCGGTGGTCGTTTCTGGACCGGCAGTGCCTGCGCATGTCGTAAGGGACTGAGCTGGAACGGCAAGCGCTGCATCAAAAAGGCCCCGAGCTGCAGAGGTGGTCGCCACTGGACCGGTAAGGCATGTGCCTGCCCTAAAGGACTGAGCTGGAGCGGCAAGCGCTGTATCAAAAAGGCCCCAAGCTGCAGAGGTGGGCGCCACTGGACCGGCAAGGCATGTGCCTGCCCTAGGGGACTGAGCTGGAACGGTAAGCGGTGCATCAAAAAAGCCCCGAGCTGTAGCGGAGGACGCTACTGGACCGGTAAATCATGCGTCTGTCGCAAAGGGCTGAGCTGGAACGGCAGAAAGTGTGTCATCCGGCCCATAAAACTACAAAGGAATACCCTGCAATAGATAACTAAGCGGGCTAGGAATAACACTTCCCAGCCCGCTTCTGCTATCTGTTCTATCGCAATCCCCTGCTCAATCCTGGGCCACCTCTTTGAGTAACCCACTACCCTTCAAACGTTCTTGAAGCAACTCCTTCTAAACAGTAGCAAAACCAGCATGTGCCCCATCACATTCAGGGCCCTTAGCATCTGTCTGGATTTCATTAGAATGGGTGCATTGTTGCGCCGAATAATTTATCATGACCTGATAATTGTTGGCAGGACTCTTACAAGTGCCACCAAAAACTAAGGTTAGATAACTATGAAGAAAACCATCCTTGGACTCGTTACTGGCTGTATATTTGCGAGCGCGACCACAAACGCTTGCCTGCCTCAATATAGCTTTGTCGATAGAAAAACAAGCCAGACCAATGTCTATGCCGGACTAAATTGGAATCTTGAGGGTGGAAAAACTCCAGCACTGGTTCTCGGCGTTTTCCAAACCAGAGTGGAAACAGACGGTGATACCAGAGGCGCGAATATGGCCTTCCATATCAACCTGAAAAACAAGATTAGACCGGGCAAGCTCAACGTAAGCCTTCTAAAAGGCCAGGAGGATCTCCAGGGTGAGATCGGCTTTGGTTTTGATTTCCTGAAATCAGAACCGTTGGTACTGCTTGGTATCAATGCCCCATATGTCTCGGCAGGAGTCAACATCTACTCTAATCCTGGCTTTGTCCCATTTGCACAATTGCACACCAAGGGTGATTTCCATACACCGGATAAAATTTGTAAAGACGTTGGGGTAGGCGATTTTATTCTTGCAAATTGCACCAATCCAGCACCACCGTGATGGATTGCGTATCATATTGTCTTAACATCTATGCAAAATATGCTGCCTATGCACCGCCGGTTGTTTCTTAAGACAGCCGGAGCATTTCTATTATGGCGCTCATTGAATCCCATACCCGCTCAGGCGGCATCTACACCAACTCCAATTGAGCGCAAAACATTTGCCGCTTTTCTTAATGTTCTTATTCCAGCTGATGAATTTACCGGGTCAGCAACCGACCTACAGGTAGATAAAAAGCTCTGGGAGTTATCGGAATCAGATCGCAACCTACGCCGCCTGATAGAGGTAGGCTGTAGATGGCTTAATCTTACTGGCGGCCCCCCTTTCACGGAACTTACCAGTGAACAACAACTGTTAGTCGTTGAGTGGATGTCAGAATCAGATTGGAACCAGGTGCCGCGACGCTTCTATGACCTAATTCGTGAAGCCGCAATTCAACACTATTATAGTGACCCAGCTTCCTGGAATGGCTTGGGAATAAATCGCCCGCCCCAACCTTTTGGCTATCCCCCGCCATGGGCATAATCAAGAAGCGCTTCGATGCTGTAGTAGTAGGTTCTGGAGCTGGTGGGTCTGCTGCTGCCTGGCGTTTAAGCAGCCAGGGTCTACGCGTCCTGGTGCTTGAAGCCGGCCCCAAGTTTGATCCCAATCGTGACTACAAGCTGGACCAGCCAGACTGGGAACGCCACATGTTTCCTGACCTGCCAGGCAGCCGGGGACTGTTCACCATTGACACACTGGATCCACTCGACCCGAAAGAGCAGGAACTACGCTCATGGGGCCGAGCATCCGGGATAAGGGTGCGCGGACCGAGAAGGGAGCCCAACGGACCAGCCTATTGGCATGTACAAGGCATAGGCGGCAGCACCCTGCATTTTGCTGGCGAATCCCATCGCATGCACCCTAAGGCCATGCAACTGCAGAGTAAATATGGTGCAGGCCATGACTGGCCTGTTACCTATGCTGATCTGGAGCCATATTACACAACATGTGAACAACTTGTGGGGGTGGCTGGCCCAGCCAATCAGGGCGCACGCTGGCGTAGTAAACCGTACCCATTACCACCTCATCCACTAAGCACACCTGCGCAGAGACTGGTGGCTGCTGGAAAAGAGCTGGGAATGAACTGGCAGGCGAATTCGCGCGCCGCCCTATCAAAACCATATGATGGACGCCCGGCCTGTAATTACTGCGCCAACTGCACTCGAGGTTGCCCGCTAGGTGATAAGGGCTCTGCCGATGTAACCTATATTCCCAAGGGGCTCAGCAGCGGGCAAGTTACACTAAAATCTAAATGCCCTGTTGTACGCATCTTTCCCGAATCCAATGGGCGGATCAAGGCGATCAATTACCTTGAGAACGGACAGTTACAACTTGTGGAGACCCCAATACTGATCATGGCTGCAGGTGTAGTACAAACACCACGCCTGCTACTGACCAATAAACACCTAAGCCACCCAGATGGACTAGCCAATAGCTCAGGCCAGGTTGGGCGTAATTTAATGGAGACCCTATTCTGGAGTAGCACCGGGTTTCTACCTGGCCTGAATAACAGTCACATGGGGTTGCCTACAGATGCCATCTGCTGGGATTTCAATGCACCTGACTCCATCCCCGATACTGTTGGAGGCTGCCGTTTTATCTCCGCTGCTCAGGAGATTGGTTTCACTGGACCGATTGCATACGCAGCACGTGCTATAGGTGGTTTTGGACACAAGCTTAAACAGGCAGTTCGAGATAGCTTTGGCAGCGCCATTTCTGTTAGCGCCATTGGAGAATTTATTCCCAACGATGGTACGTTTGTAGATCTGGACCCACAAGAAACAGATGGCTTTGGTATTCCACTGCCTCGACTACATTCACACCTGGAACCGGGAGAGATAAAGCGACTGCGCTTTATGGCCAGGAAGTCTCGCCGCTTACTACAAGAGGCAGGTGTAGAACATCTGGTTGAGGAGTATGGAGCCTGGGACTTTTTTTCTACCACACACACCTTTGGTACCTGCCGCATGGGTGAAGACCCAACCACTTCAGTTATAGATGCAAATTGCCGATCCCATGATCATCCAAACCTCTACATAACTGACGCCAGCATATTCCCTTCAAGTGGTGGTGGCGAATCACCTTCTCTAACAATCCAGGCATTGGCCACACGAGCTGCTGATGTTATTGCTGGCGGCAAACCTTTGCGACCTTCAGTTCCCAGCTAACAAAGATTGGATAATCATCATTTGAGATTCAGTGGAAACCATCCAACCCCATCCGGCTCCTTTCCTGCCTTAAGCCTGCCTGCAATTTCAAGCCGTTCCAGATCCAGGATGGTGATGATATCCGCATTGGTATTGGCAATATAGGCACGCTTTCCGCTGCCAGCTATAGCTATCCCAACGGGTACCGGACTGGTGCCAAACTGATCAGAAAACAGTCGTTGCTGCAAATCACCAGCAGCACGTTCCTTCATCGCTATACGTTTAATGAGTTCACGTCTAGCCACATCAAATATGGCAACATCGGCACTTTGCGCATTGGACACAAGAGCATACTTACCATCCGGGGTAAATTTCACCCGAAGAGGAAAATCAGCACATGGAATATCCATCTGCTTCTCCAGTGTTCTTGCATCGATGATACTTACAGAGTTGGCCGCACGGTTGGTTACCCAGACCTCATTACCATCCGGCAGGACAGCCACCCCCTCGGCTCCACTCCCGGTCTTGATCTCTTTCAGCATAGTGTTGTTTGTGAGGTCAATTGCAGTTACCGATCCAGACACGATATTGGCAACAAACGCCCGCTTACCATTGGGGGCAACCGCCACCATGTGACTCAACAAAGCCGAAGTATCAATTACAGCGGTAATCTCTCCATTCTCAATATCAACCCGCAATAGACTCAGTGATTGCTCACTGGTAACAACAACACTCTTCCCATCGGCAAGAAACTCCACCCCATGGGGCCGACTATATGGAGCTATATCTATGGTCCTGCGAACCTCCTTTGACTCCAGATCAATCACCGTAAGTGTATGACCAGGAGTTTGAATACCGTAATTGGTTACAACTGCCAGACGACCATCAGGTGAGATAGCAACTTCATGTGGACCTGCACCGGTATTTATCTTCTGCAATTCAACACCGGACGTCAGATCAACCAGTGATGCAGATGCCTCTGCCTTGTTCAGAACAATCAACGTACCCACAGAGCTGGTGGTGCTGTAGTCACTACTCATTCCGGCAACAACCTGCACCGGCACAAAACCTGCAACCAGCACAGCCGCAATAGTGGCATACACTACCCGTAGTGCCTTCCCAAATAATTCATTAATCAGTGGCATAATTGCCCTTTCACAAATCCCTTCGACGAAAAAGGCGGACCGGAGATGATTCCCCGGCCCGCCCGTTTTGTTGCTCAGTTCAAGTGGCTCTCGCCTGTCTTTTCAGACGTCAACCCTTGAGTAGATCCTTAACCACGTCACGCTCACTGCGTAACTCATTCAGGGAGATCTCAAACTTGGTCTTGGCCCAGTCAGACATGGGCAGACCTTCTACCACCTTCCAGTCTCCGTTGCCGGTGGAGGTAAGAGGGAAACCGAACATAAGGCCAGGATCGACGCCATACTCACCATTGGAGCAGACACCGGCAGAGAACCAGTCGCCATCTGCAGTAGGTGTGATCAGTGACTTCACATGATCCAGGGCTGCACTGGCAGCAGAAGCGGCACTGGAGGCACCACGGGCCTTGATAACAGCAGCACCACGCTCCTGCACGGTAGGAATAAAGGTATCCTTAAGCCAGGCTTCATCATTGATTACCTCGGTAGCCGGTTTGCCGCCGATCCTGGCATTCTCGAAATCCGGATACTGATTATTGGAGTGGTTACCCCAGATGGTAGTATTGGATACATCAGCTACCGGCACACCGGCCTTGGCTGCCAGCTGACTCTTGGCCCGATTCTCATCCAGACGCATCATGGAAGAGAAACGCTCATTGGGCACATCGGAGTTGTTCATGGCGATCAAGCAGTTGGTATTGGCCGGGTTACCTACAACCATACAGTGCACATCATCTGCAGCGCGGTTCAGGGCATTGCCCTGACCTACAAAGATCGGGCCATTCTCCTTGATCAGATCAGAGCGCTCCATGCCAGGGCCGCGCGGTTTGGAACCGACCAGAAAGGCCTGGTTGATGCCATCAAAGGCGTCATCAGCATTATCGAACATCTTAATTTCAGCCAGGGTGGGGAAGGCACAATCGGTAAGCTCCATGGCCACACCCTCCAGCTTGTCCATCACCTGGGGGATCTCCAGCAAGTGCAGATGCACCGGACGGTCTGCGCCAAAAATCTCACCTGAAGCAATACGGAACAACAGGCTATAGGAAATCTGACCGGCGGCGCCGGAGACTGCAACACGAATTGGAACTGCCATTATCTTGAATCCTCCAGATATTTATTTGTAATCAATTTTAATAGCATCTGGCGTCTCTGATCCAGGATCATGGATATGCAGAGACTTAACCGTTGGCCCTATTCTGAGACATGCTAGGGCCATATGCCAGCGATGCGCGCGCAAGCATAGCATTTACAAATACACGGATAAAATATTTTTAGTATTAGCCAGGCATATAAAAGCTATTGAAATTGTAAGGCTAATGCGTCAGATCATGACCAGGTAGAACTCCGGCTATCACACTGCACTACAGTGATCAGCTATCACTCTTTTCTCCCACCACCAGCCGTAATGGCACCTTCTCCGGTGGTAGGCACACCTTGTCGTTACAGGCCTGAAGCGACAACTGCAGCGGCAGAATCCGGCCAGCATCAGCACTGCGTTTAAAACGGGCATGGATATTGACCACCCCATGATATAGGGAGAGTGGTTCTGACTGAAACCCCAGGCGCTGTGTCTCGGCCAGTGGATAGCTAACATCCTGGAGACTCCAACCTACAGCCTGATCCATAAGCCCAAGCTGGGTGGCAATCAATCCTTGCTGCAAGGGCTGGCTGGAGTTGATATGCCACCCCTCTGGTACCTGTACCTGCACGGATATCTTATTATCCGCAAGCACAGTTGCATCTGCCCTGACCCCTCCCATTGCTGCATAGCCCCGGGCTGAGATCTCCCCCTGCTGCAGATCCATCGCCGCTGAAAGCATGTAACTGAAACCAGATGGACGCAACTTTATCAGTCCGGAAAAAGCAGCCAGAGTAGCCTCCGCCTTGTTGCCATACTCAAGGTTATTGCTGCGACGGGATAACATCTGCAGCACCTTTAAAGCCACCGAATTTCCGGACGGTATGGCCCCATCACCACCATTATCCTTGGGCCGCCCCATGGCCGCCACCTGACCACTCTCAAGGCCCATAAAAAAACCACCGTTAGCCTTATCCCAGAACCCATGCAACATGGCATCAGCAACCTGTTGCGCTCGCTCCAGCCAAACCCTGTCACCGGTGACGTCATATAGATGCAATAACCCTTCCGCAAAGTAGGCGTAATCCTCCTGGTTCGCTGTAACCGAGGATTTACCATTGAGATGAATCCTCCATAGCTCCTTACTTGCTTTCTTCCAGTTGTGGTCCCAGACAAACTGCGCCGCCCTCTTGGCAGCTAATAAAAAATCTGAGTTCTGGAGCAGATCACCGGCCAGGGCCAGGGTACTTATCATCATCCCGTTCCAGGCAGTGATGATCTTCTCATCCCGCAACATGTGTGGACGTCGCTCCCTAGCCTGGTACAGGGTTTCACGGATCTGGTCCAGACGCGTGTATAGATCAGTGACCGGCATCCCCATATGTTCCGCATGCTCCGCCACTGAAACCGGCAGATGCAGGATATTCGAGCCTTCAAAATTACCCCGATCACTCATGCCAAACATCTCAACCACTAGGTCAGCATCCGGTTTCTCCAGTACTTTGCGTATCTGTTCTATAGTCCAAAGAAAAAACCTGCCCTCTTCACCTTCGCTGTCTGCATCTGTTGCTGAATAGAACCCACCCTGCCCAGAGGTCATATCCCTAAGTACATAATCAAGTATCTGTTCGGCCACACGTCGAAAGCGTGGCTTACCTGTCAGGCGCCAGGCCAGCAGATAGACCCGGGCCAGGTGCGCCTGGTTGTAGAGCATCTTTTCAAAATGCGGAACCAGCCAGCCATTATCGATGGAGTATCTATGGAAGCCTCCACCCACCTGATCATGGATACCGCCCTGGGCCATGGCATCCAGAGTTATGACCAGTGCCTCCACTACCGCCGGATCCGGATTACGCTCAGCCGACTGGAGCAACATGAACAGGAGCGACTCCTGGGGAAATTTAGGGGCCTGGCTGAACCCGCCCTGCAACTCATCATGGTTGGCCATGGTCTGGTTAACGGCCGAGACAATCATGTTGTGATCTATCTGCGCAGACTGCAGCTTGCGTTTACTGGCCTGGGCCACAGCTGTGGCCACCCTGTCTCCCTGCTGTAACAGGTCTGATCTATTGCTGTCCCACAGCGCCGCAATGCGTGTCACCATACGGCTGAATGTATCTGGCCGAAAGTAGGTTCCACCATAAAATGGCTTGCCGTCAGGAGTTAGAAAACTGGACATGGGCCAGCCACCATGGCCGGTGGTCAACATTACCGCGAGCATATAGGTCTCATCCACATCCGGACGCCGTTCCCGATCTACCTTGATGGAGATAAAGTGTCTGTTTAACAATCCAGCTATAACCGGATTCTCAAAACTCTCCCGTTCCATCACATGACACCAGTGACAGGTGGAATACCCGATTGACAGGAAGATAGGCTTGTTCTCACGCTTGGCCCTGGCAAACGCCTCATCCCCCCATGGATACCAATCTACCGGATTGTGGGCATGTTGAATCAGGTAAGGTGAATCCTCCATGATCAGCCGATTGGTATACACAGGCGCACCGTCAGGCTTGAGATGTTCGGTACGGGGTTGATAGTTTGGCCCCTTGGAGCGAAGTGCAACAGCGATTTGCTCTACCAGTTCAGGAGAACGTTGCGCTATGGGTACAATAGTGGCTTTATTTATCTCAGCAGAAGCTGCCAGCAGCTCTGACCCTATGCCAAGTAATAGTATACTGCTGATCATCTGTACTTTACGCACCCAGCCTTTGGTCATATTTCTTCCTTAATATTCTATTGTTATTAGCAATCAATTATGGACCACCACTGCAACAGAGTAGACAGAATCTGACCAATCAAGTTCTCACTCCAACTCCTAGCGGCAGGAAAAAAAACCTGTGCGGAGCTACAATCTCACACATGAGTAAGCCAAAAAACAACTCCGCACCATCCCGCTTCACGCCAGAAACCCACCAACGTGGGGCAGAGAAACTATCCCGTATCCCGGTCAAGGTACAGCCAACTACCAAGCCTGTACGCAAACCGGCATGGATTCGCGCCAAGGCCGCTGGAGGCAGAGAAGTAAACCGGATCAAACGCATTCTGCGTGAGCACCATCTGAGCTCCGTATGTGAAGAGGCAGCATGTCCCAACCTGGGAGAGTGCTTTAATCATGGCACGGCCACCTTCATGATCATGGGTGATATATGTACCCGGCGCTGCCCATTTTGTGATGTTGCCCACGGCAAACCACAACCTCTGGATCTGGAAGAACCTGCCCAGCTGGCCGATGCGGTCAGGATCATGCAACTACGCTACGTGGTGATAACCTCAGTTGATCGGGACGACCTTCGAGATGGTGGAGCCAGTCATTATGTTAACTGCATCCGCGAACTACGACAGGCCAATCCAGGGCTATCCATTGAAATCCTGGTACCGGATTTTCGTGGCCGTGAACAGCTGGCATTGGAACAGTTCAGCTCCATCCAGCCAGACGTATTCAATCACAACCTGGAGACGGTCCCCCGGTTATATAAAAAGTGTCGTCCCGGCGCGGACTACCAGGACTCACTAAGCTTGTTGCAAAGTTTCCATGATCTACACCCAGAAATACCCACCAAGTCGGGACTGATGCTGGGACTGGGTGAAGATATTGGAGAGGTGGAACGTGTAATGCAGGACCTTAGAGACCATAGCTGCAACATGCTTACCCTGGGCCAGTACCTGCAACCAAGTCGTGACCACCTACCAGTAGAGCGGTTTGTAGAACCTGAAGAGTTTGACCGCTTGCGACAGTTGGGGGAGGATATGGGCTTTACCAATGTGGCTAGCGCCCCCCTGGTACGCTCCTCTTACCATGCCGATATGCAGGCCGGACAGGTTCTGGGAAAATAACACCACAACCAAACAGTAGGGTGAATCATGGATCAGGAAATTGTAATCATCCTTAAGAACATACTACTCCCGCCGGGAGGGTTGCTGTTGCTGGGCCTACTGGCATTAGTTAGCGGACGTATTGTTGGGAAAATCATACTTGCTGTGACTCTGCTGCTGTTCTACCTGCTGAGCACCCCATTTGTCGCCAACAACCTGATGGCCGGACTG
The DNA here is from genome assembly GCA_028278145.1 of Chromatiales bacterium. Classification (GTDB taxonomy): domain Bacteria; phylum Pseudomonadota; class Gammaproteobacteria; order Chromatiales; family Chromatiaceae; genus JAAGZL01. The sequence goes on from JANQEV010000005.1 coordinate 16,512, forward strand.
GAGCGACATATCTTTTTGACCCCAGAGGAGGTCAACAGCAGTCAGGCCCAGGCCATTGTCGTCTTAGCTGGAGGCCTCTATGAAGAGGCACCGGAATATGGTGGTGACAGCATCAAGGCTTTCTCTCTGGAGCGGGCACGCTATGCCGCCTGGCTGCAGCGCCGAACCTCATTGCCCATCATTGTCACTGGCGGCGATCTGGCAAAGCGTGGAATCTCTGAAGCCAAGCTCATCAGTCAAACCCTGAAAGAGGAGTTTGGCAGCAAGATACTCGCAACCGAAGACAAGAGTACCAGTACCTGGCAAAACGCCCTCTTCACCAGCCGGATATTGAAATCTAAGGGGATAAAGAAGGTGGCACTGGTCACCCATGCCTGGCACATGCCGCGGGCAGTAGAGGTGTTTAAGCTCCACATGGTGGATGTGGTTGCCGCACCCACAATATTCTCATCTGGCAGAAGCAGCATTAACCGTAGCCTGAAACGAGACTGGCTACCCAATGCCAAGGCCTTTAGAGATAGCTATCTGGCTCTGCATGAACATCTGGGTATGGCCTGGTACCGTCTCAAGGAGCTGGCAGGTCTAACCTGATGTGGATCCAGAATTACTTTTCATCCTCACGATGAAATTCACCTTCAATTATGCGGGGCTGATCTTCCGCTGAGCCGCCTGGTGGGGAGGATGGTGGCTGTATCACCCGCGCCCGCTTGAGAAAAGCCACCACCAGCCAGCGACGGATTCCTGGAACCAGGGCCAGAAAACCCAATATATCGGTAAAAAAGCCCGGGAGCAGCAGAAAGAAGCCGCAGGCCAGCAGTACCGCTCCCTCCAGCATCTCTATAGCCGGCATTTCGCCCATAGCCATTGATTTCTGGACCCGCATGGCGGTAGCCAGCCCCTGCATACGTACCAGCAAACCGCCCAATACCGCAGTAAATACTGTTAAAAAAATTGTGGGTATAGCGCCCAGATGAGACCCTACTTCGATCAACCAGTAGAGCTCAAACAGGGGTATACCTACAAAAAGCAACAGGAACAATATCATCGGGTTCATGCGCCAAGAGCTTACGCCCTCAGGAGTCCTGGGACAAGCCATCACTTTTTTGCGGCTTGCTGGTCAATACTGTATCTTTCGCCTATGAATTCAGACACGATAATAGTACTCTGCTCCTGCCCGGACCAGGAGAACGCCATCCGGATTGCCAATCACCTGGTGGAGAACCGGTTGGCTGCCTGTGTTAACATCTCGGCGCAGGTAAAATCCGTGTATCGCTGGCAAGGTGAGATTGAAACGGCCGATGAGTATATGTTGTTTATCAAGACCTCCACATCCCGCTATGACGAGTTGGAAATGGCCATACTCTCAATCCACCCTTATGAACTTCCGGAAGTCGTAGCGGTCCCTGTTGAAAGAGGGCTGCAGAATTACCTCGGTTGGATAAACCAATGCACCAACAAATAACCCACAACAAAATTCTAAGCCTGCTCCTTGGTGTATTTCTGACCCTGGTATCTATAGCTGCAGTTGCTCAGCAAAGCCTCAACCTGCAGGATCTGCTGCAAGGTACCGGGCAGGAGGACATCATTCCACCGGAGAAGGCATACAGTTTCAGTGCCGTGGTGGAGTCACCACAACAGCTAAGGCTGAAGTGGGGCATTGTTGACGGTACCTACCTGTACCAGGAAAAGATCAAACTCAAACTGATTAAAGCTGATGGAGTCGCACTGGGTGAATACCAACTGCCTCCGGCAATAATCAAACAGGATGCCTTACGTCCGGATGGATCAACCGGCGACCTTCCGGTCTACTACAACGGCATTGACCTTGCGCTACCTTTGGTTCGAACCAATACCACAGCCACAAAAATAACTCTTGAGGCATTCTTCCAGGGTTGTGCCGACGTTGGTGTGTGTTACCCACCCCAGATCAAAAAGGTAAACCTGGATCTGCCGGCAGGTGGCGACCCAGCAACTGCCTCCACAATAACCAAGGTTTCAGCAACATCCAGCACCCCCAATAATATCGAACCCATTTCGGAGCAGGACCAAATTATTGCCAGCCTTAGTGGTGGTAACTACTGGCTGGTAATCGCTATCTTTTTTGGTTTCGGTCTGGCTCTGTCTCTGACCCCATGTATCTTCCCCATGATCCCCATACTATCTGGCATTATCGTGGGGCAAGGGAAAAGGATCACCACTGCCAAGGCCTTCAGTCTCTCCCTGGCCTATGTCCTGGCCATGGCCATCACCTATACAGTTGCCGGAGTTCTGGCCGGTCTGTTTGGCCAGAACCTACAGGCCAGCTTCCAGGATCCGTGGATACTCAGTATCTTTGCCGGGGTATTTGTACTGCTGGCTCTCTCAATGTTTGGATTCTATGACCTGCAGCTACCCAACAAGATCCAGAGCAAGTTGACTGAAATCAGCAACAAGCAACAGGGAGGCACCCTGATTGGCGCCGGTGTCATGGGCTTTCTATCAGCTCTGATCGTGGGCCCCTGCGTTGCCCCTCCTTTGGCTGCGGCACTCATATTCATTGGCCAGACCGGTGACGGCATCCTGGGGGGCGTGGCTCTGTTCTCATTAAGCATGGGAATGGGATCACCACTCATCGCCATCGGTACCTCTGCCGGTAAACTGCTACCTCGGGTCGGCAGCTGGATGGATATCGTCAAGGGTGTATTTGGTGTAGGCATGCTGGCAGTTGCCATCATCATGCTGGAGCGGATCATCCCGGAAACCCTGGCCATGGTCCTGTGGGGAACCCTGATGATGGTATCTGCCATCTACATGGGAGCACTGCATGAGCTACCCATCGAGGCCTCAGGCTGGCAACGCCTGTGGAAAGGCCTGGGCGTGGTACTGCTGGTGTATGGATCACTGATGCTGGTAGGTGCAGCAGCAGGTGGCAAAGACACCGTCCAGCCTCTGCGTGGCATTGGCCTGTTTAATAAAGGCAGCGTTGCCCAGCAGGAGCACCTCAACTTCAAACCCATCAAGAGCGTGGAAGATCTGGATCGGGAAGTGGCGGCAGCGGCCAGCCAGGGAAAACCGGTAATGCTGGATTTCTATGCTGATTGGTGTATCACCTGTAAAGAGATGGAACGCTACACCTTTACCGATCCGAGAGTAGTCAAGGCACTGGAAGGGTTTGTTCTGTTACAGTCTGACGTTACTGCCAACGACAAAATTGACAAGGCCTTACTGCAGGGCAGGTTTGGCATGCCTGGACCACCCAGCATCATGTTCTTTGATCGCCAGGGGAAAGAGCGTAAGAATTTCCGCGTGGTTGGGTTTGTACCAGCAGAAGAGTTTGCCCCCCACGTCATGCGAGCCGCAAGGTAATCTGTGAATAAACAAAAAATCGCAATCAATCTGACTCTGGCGGCAGTAATAGGTCTGGGCATATGGTTTGCCCTGCACTATAAATCTTCAACCCCTATCAAGCCCGAGGCACCGATTAGCGATATTCCGGAACGACTTCCTTCCTTCATCCTAAAAGATATTGCAGGCGTAACCAGGAACAGCACCGATTGGAACGGTAAAATCCTGGTCGTCAACTATTGGGCTACCTGGTGTCCACCCTGCCGGGAAGAGATGCCGGCCCTGATTGAGTTCCAAAACCAGTACGCAGCACAAAATGTGCAGGTGATAGGCATCGCTGTAGACAAACTGGAGCAGGTCAAGGAGTTCATTGATACCTATGGAATTAACTTCCCGATAGTCGTTGGTGGCGATGACGCAATCGAGCTTGGCAGGAGGATGGGCAATCGCATAGCAGCACTACCCTATACAGCTATCTTTGATCGAACAGGAAAGACCCTGTATGCCCAACCAGGAAAAATCACCCTGGAAAGCCTGGAAAAAGTCATTAAACCCAATTTATAGGCCAGCACAACATGGCGCAATAGCGGGAAATAAGGGGCTAAACAGTCGCGATCTTACCTGATCTTGCAAGAAAACTGGACAATCGGTGTTCCAGGATGCAAAATCCAACCCATCATTGACTCGTATTGCAGATAGTCTGAAAACAGACCGCAAACAGAGCTAACAGGCAACCGGAAACGAGAATTATGGCGAGCATTTTGGTGCTGAATGGCCCGAACTTGAACCTGCTGGGGACAAGGGAACCGGAGATCTACGGTAGTGACACCCTGGATTCGATCCACACCAAACTCAACTCGATTGCAAATGAAGCCGGTCATAGCCTCCGTTTTGTTCAGAGTAATGCTGAGCATGAACTGATAACCGAACTGCATAAAGCCAGTGAAGAGGGAGTATCGATTCTTATCTTCAACCCGGCCGCATTCACCCATACCAGTGTAGCCCTACGAGACGCCATACTCGGGACCGCAATCCCGTTTATCGAGGTCCACCTCTCCAACATATACACCCGTGAGGAGTTTCGCCAACACTCATTTTTTTCTGATATAGCCATTGGCGTTATCAGTGGACTAGGAGCCCAGGGCTATGAACTAGCCCTCCAGGCCGCACTAACACAAATTAACGAATAACGGCATTACGCTGTCGCTTTGCCAACACAGACTAGAGACTAAAAAATAATGGATATCCGTAAGGTAAAAAAACTTATAGAGTTGCTCCAAGAGTCAGATATAGCAGAGATAGAAATACATGAAGGTGAGGAGTCTGTGCGCATCAGCCGTGCCAGCTCCCAGGTTACCGTCACTACTCCTATAGCTGCTCCTTTGGCAGCTCCAGCAGCTGCACCTGCTGCAGCCGCACCTGCAGCAGCCCCCACAGAAACTACAGAGGAACCTGAAGAGGTCAGCGGCCATCAGGTAAAATCACCCATGGTTGGCACCTTCTACCGGGCTCCATCACCCGAGGCCAAGGCCTTCGTGGAAGAGGGAGATAAGGTTAGCGTGGGCGATACCCTGTGCATTGTAGAAGCCATGAAGATCCTGAATCAGATCGAGTCGGACAAGGCAGGAACTGTGAAACAGATACTGGTGGAAAATGGTGACCCAGTGGAATTCAACCAACCCATGTTCATTATCGGCTAACAGGTTACAGAGTCCATGATTTCTAAAGTAGTTATTGCCAACCGGGGCGAGATCGCCCTGCGCATCCTGCGTGCCTGCCGGGAACTTGGAATCAAGACGGTTGCCGTCCACTCGGAGGCCGACCGCGACCTGATGCATGTACAGTTCGCTGATGAAACAGTATGCATTGGGCCAGCCCCTTCCACCGACAGCTACCTGCAGATACCGGCATTGATCAGCGCTGCCGAGGTAACCGATGCCACCGCCATCCATCCGGGTTACGGATTTCTCTCCGAAAATGCAGATTTTGCCGAAAGGGTGGAGCAGAGTGGCTTTACCTTTATCGGACCCAAGGCCGACACCATACGCATGATGGGTGACAAGATCACTGCCATCGAAAGCATGAAAAAGGCTGGCGTACCCACTGTACCCGGTTCGGACGGCCCCTTGGGAGATGACAAGGAAGAGACCCTGAAGATGGCGGCCGACATAGGTTACCCCGTAATCATCAAGGCCGCAGGTGGTGGCGGTGGCCGTGGCATGCGTGTTGTTCACACCGAGGCCACCCTGCTCAACTCCATATCCCTCACCAAAACCGAGGCTGGAGCTGCCTTCGGCAACTCAACCGTGTACATGGAAAAGTTCCTGGTAAACCCGCGTCACGTGGAGTTTCAGGTACTCTCTGACACCCACGGTAATGCTATTCATCTGGCAGAGCGTGACTGCTCTATGCAGCGGAGGCACCAGAAAGTGGTGGAAGAGGCTCCAGCTCCAGGCATTACCGAAGAGCTGCGCGCCAGGATTGGAGAGCGCTGCGCCGAGGCCTGTCGCCAGATCGGTTATCGCGGTGCCGGCACCTTTGAATTTCTGTATGAAGACGGTGAGTTTTATTTCATTGAAATGAACACCAGGGTACAGGTGGAACACCCGGTAACCGAGATGATCACTGGTGTGGATATCGTCAAGGAGCAGCTACTCATCGCCTCAGGTGAGAAACTCTCCTACACCCAGGATGACATCAGTATCAATGGCCATGCCATTGAGTGCCGCATCAATGCCGAGGACTCCAAGACCTTTATGCCCAGCCCTGGCCGTATCACCCAACTACACTTCGCGGGTGGTGCTGGAGTGCGGGTCGACTCCCATATTTACAACGGCTATATGGTCCCACCCTACTACGACTCCATGATCGGCAAGCTGATCACCCACGGGAACACCCGTGATGAAGCACTGCAACGCATGAAGATTGCACTGTCGGAGATGGTCATCGATGGCATCAAAACCAACATCCCGCTCCAGCAGGAGATCATGGACGACGCTGCCTTCGCCGCCGGTGGCGCCAACATCCACTACCTGGAAAAAAAGCTGGGTATCTGACGGAAGATAGCGCCTCAGTTGCCGGAGGCGCTATCCACATATCACACCATGGCATGGATCCAGATTCATCTGACTACAGACAGAGAAACCGCGCCACTGGTAGAACTACTGCTGGAAGGTCTGGACGCTCTATCTGTCACCATGGAAGATGCGGCCGACCAACCCCTGCTGGAGCCGCCACCGGGCGAAGCCCCACTCTGGAACCGGACGCGCATTACCGGGCTGTTCCCGGAGGAGAGCGATCCGGTACAGTTGAGCAGAGACATTCGCAATGGCCTGCCGGCCACTACCAAACTGGAACTGGAGGTGGAACACCTGGCTGACCAGGTATGGGAAAGGGTATGGATGGATGAGTTTCACCCCATGCGCTTTGGACAACGACTCTGGATTGCACCAGAGGGACAACCCCCGGACGACCCACATGCCATAGTAGTGCAATTAGACCCAGGACTGGCCTTCGGCACCGGCACTCACCCTACAACCGCCCTCTGCCTAAGCTGGCTGGACCAGGCTCACCTGCAGGGAACGAGCGTAATAGATTTTGGTTGTGGATCCGGCATCCTGTCAGTTGCCGCACTGCTACTTGGGGCCAACATGGTTACTGCCATTGATCATGACCCCCAGGCCTTGCAGGCAACAGCAGACAATGCAGAGAAAAACCAGGTGAGAAACAACCTCACCATCCTCGACACCCAGCAACCATTGACCACAGTTGCAGATATCACATTGGCAAATATTCTTGCCGCAACCCTGATTGAACTTGAACCACTGTTTGCCACTCATACCAGAAGCGGAGGCGAGATCATTCTATCCGGCATCCTGGAAGAACAGATAACTTCAGTCATGGAGGCCTTCCAAGATGATTTCCAACTACAGCCACCAATTATCCTGGACGGATGGGTACTGCTTCACGGCAGGCGCTACTGAGAGATAATGAATTCACTGCTTAACCCGCTGATGATCCGGGGAAAATGTGGCAAAATAGTTATTTGGACCAATTACGAATTCCTAACACGGATCTAGCTGTGCATACCAAGTGCCCTGACTGTAAAACCAGGTTTCGCGTCAACGACGACCAGCTGCGTGTCGCACAGGGTCAGGTACGTTGTTCCCGCTGCCACATAATATTTAACGCACGTGAATACCTGCAGACGCCCAGTGACGAAATCCCAGAGCCAGCAACCGGTATCGTAGAGGAAGATGGAACTCCAGATAAACCTTCGGGCCTGCTGTCTAATTCAGATCTGGATGAGTTTTCAGAGCTCAAGGCCCAGATAAGTGACGACCTGTGTCCCTTCGAAGACAGCGATATCACCACCCCAGCGGAAGAGCCTGGAACCGGTATTGATGATGATCTATCAGATGTACTGAGAGAACTGGAGCAGTTTGAACTACACAAACAGCGCATCAATGAATCTGTACCTCTGGAAGAGATTACCCTGCCAGATGAACTGGCAATCGAGGAACTTCCAGAAATAGACCCACTGCAGTCGGCAATAGCATCTGAACACACAGATAGCCAAGAAGAGAAAACACCGGGATTACAGGATCAATTATTGAGAGAGGAGATCCTGGGCCGTCCCAAGCCGGCAAAAAAGTCAGGTGGACTATGGTGGTCACTGGGCATCCTTGCTCTACTACTGGTAGCCCTCTCCCAATTCATCTGGTTTGGCAGAGTAAAATTGATGCACTACCCAGAGAGCCGCATGCTATTGCAGGGCACATGCCAAATCCTCGGCTGCCAACTGCCTACCATTCGCGCCCCAGAGCAGATACAGGTGCTGAGCCGCTCTATCAGCTCCCATCCAAAGGTAGAGAATGCCCTGCTGATTCAGCTTACCATTGCCAACAAGGCCAATTTCTCCCAGCCCCACCCTATGCTCCAGATCAGCCTGTTCAGCAGTGAGGAATTGCTTGTGGTCCAGCGTCGCTTCCTGCCAGATGAGTACCTGTCCGATCATAGCCAGTCGGATCGACTGGATCCTGGTAAAGCACTGTATGTGGAGCTGGAGATTCAGGACCCGGGCAGTGATGTAACCGGATTCAAGTTGGAGTTCTTCTAGTTCCCAAGTTATTCCTTGGGTATTTTGATCTCACGTTGCAGATAACGCCCATCTTGCGCACGGGTATGGCAGGACACGCAGTTCAAACGCGATTTAATCTTCTCACGCTGCCAAATGGAATCAGGGATGTCGTCATGGAAATATCTGAACATCTTGCCTTCAGTAATGCGCAGGGGAGATTCCGCTGGAGCAATGGAACCCGCAATACGTCGCATCACATCAGTAGCACCAGGATTATCGGCTGCATTCTTCACCAGAAAATCGGTAATTTCATCAGCTGTGACCGCATCTAAAGCGGCATCTTCCCCAAAGTGATCATGCAACTCCTGCATGGTCTTTATCCATGACCGGGCTGGCAGCATACCTGGGGTAAATGCCATATGGCAGGCCCCGCACTCCTCTTCCCAGGCAGCATTCTTAAGAGGGGGAAATGCATGCTCCCAACCGGTGGCCAACCCATTGGACAATAGCACCATTGTAACCACCAGCATGGTGCAGAGTATCGACAGGTTTCTCCAGTTTATGCCCATATCATTACTTGTGCCTGTGATACTGGTAACCATTAAACATACTTTGAGCCACCGGGATGCGATGAATAAACCTATGTAGTAACAGCGCGCCAAGGTGCATGACCAGATACACTATAACCACTTTTTCCAATAACTCGTGCACTAGCTTGACTGGTAACATGAGTCCCGACGTGTAATCCATCCACCCTATTAATGGCCCCATGTTCTGTTCCAACGCAGCCAGCATCAGACCAGTTACCGCCATAACCGCAATAACCAGATAGAATACAATAGATGCCAGGGCCGCTTCAGGATGATGCCCGAACCGCCTTGGCTGGTTAAACCAGTGCCAGGAGCGTAACGCTTGCAGCCACTCCTTGGGGTGCCACAAGTCGGTAAGCCGCGCATGTTTCGGCCCCATAAAACCCCATGTCAGCCGTGCCGTCAGGCCTAAAACCAATCCAAACCCCAGCCAGACATGGATGCGTCGTACTGTTTCAGTTGCAGCTGAATACTCCCCGGGTGTAGGTATCTGTGCCGTGATAAGCAGACTGATCACCAGCAAGGCGTTCCAAGCATGGATCAACCTCAAGACCGGATCATAAACCAGCTTCCTGCTCAGCTCGGAACGGTCTACCCTGGTAGCCATATCCACATGCCGGTTGGGATCTAAAACCACACTAACCTGCTAGCTGGCACAACTCATCTGCTCAGCGTACCCCATATGGAGTCCAGGTATCTTCATCATCATCACCCTTAATGGGAAAAGCCGGGTGTACAAAGGCCGGCTTCTCCAGTGAATGGTAATACGCGGATATATCCTCCACATCCTGTTCTGAAAGCCCGGCGACAATAAAATTCATCATCGGATTAAGCTTCTTGAAGTTACGATATTTATTGGTCTTTATGGTCAACTTATCTGCATCCCGGCCTGCCAGCTGCAAGGAGAAGAAAAGACCGGCGAAGTGTTTATTTCCATGACAGCTGACACAAGCCAGCGCCTTACGCTCACCGGCAACCGGGTCCCCTGCCGCATACGCAGTACTAAATGAAAGTGACACAAATGAAATTGCGAAGAGTAAAATATACTTCATGGTTTTTACCTCCAATTAGCGACATGCCTGCCTTCAGGTGGATTCAAGGATATCTGCCTCACACCGACGCAAGGCAGCTCCCGAGGATTCATGGAGGCTATGGTGTAGCTTGTCAACATAGAGGCCATTATTCCCATGCTCTCCATACCACCAAGACCCATCATGGAATTAATCTGAGGGTCCTTATGTTTAATTAGTAACTTCTTATAGAGTTGTCCATTTTTCAGCTATTTTCAAGCCAACCCAAAAGGATAGGTACAATCCTCCTTTACATCATCCATAGTGCATAGCATGTTCACTGGCTACGCAACAGCATTATGATGTCCCCTTTCTCCTGGGGCGTACACTCCCTTCCCCAAGTCCATTTGCAGTTGCGACGGAACCATTTTTCTATTTTTTTCTGGTCTGTGAGACGCTTTGGATTTACTGAGGTTGCCATAGGTGCAATGCGTTTCCCGGTACGCTGATGCTTTCCAACCATAGTCAGATCGGCACCATGACAGGTAGAGCAACTACGCTGCCTGGGATCCGCTTTGGCACTCACTTTCTTACTCCATAATGCCGCACCTTTACTAGCCGAAAAACTGCCAGCCCCGGCATTCACGTAGTGCTGCAGCAAATCATCAACACTCCCCGCCATACCCAGGTTAGGTAGCAGTAATAACAATACAACTGTCAGTTGTTTCTTCATCCTCAAACTAACCTCTCCTTTCCATTTTATTAACCGTATAGCAGTTTTAATGTAAAAAGGAACACAAAATCGCCAATGCCGGTGCTTACATCTTGCGCAACAGATTTATCGGCGTACCATGTACAGCCCCTGCACCTGAAGTGAACTGATATGCGCATCGGACCATATAAGCTTAAGAACAACCTGCTGCTGGCACCGATGGCCGGTATTACCGACCTGCCATATCGCCGCATCTGCAGAGAACATGGTGCAGGCCTGGCCGTGTCCGAGATGGTCACCTCTGACTCCACACTCTGGGCCTCTCCTAAAAGCCTGCGTCGTCTCGATTTCTCTGGCGAGCCTGGTCCAATCGCGGTACAGCTGTTGGGATCTGACCCGGAAAGTATGGCCCGGGCCGCCCAAGCTAATGTTGATTCCGGCGCCGACATCATTGATATAAATATGGGCTGCCCAGCAAAAAAAGTGTGTCGAGTAGCCGCGGGTGCAGCCCTGCTGCAGGATGAGAAAAAGGCACAGCAGATACTGGATGCTGTAGTGGCAGCAGTGGATGTGCCGGTAACTCTGAAGATCCGTACCGGCTGGGACCCGGAACACCGCAACGGCGTCAGTATCGCCAGAATCGCACAGGAATCAGGCATACAGGCACTGACCGTACACGGCCGTACCCGTGCCTGTGGCTTCTCAGGACAGGCCGAATACTACACCATCAGCGAGATCAAACAGGCTGTCTCCATACCGGTAATTGCCAATGGCGACATCAATACCCCAGAAATTGCAAAAAAGGTCTTGGCAACCACTGGAGTTGACGGCATTATGGTAGGCCGTGCAGCCCGGGGCCGGCCCTGGCTGTTTCGTGAGATGGAACACTATCTGAAAACCGGAGAGGAGCTGCCAAATCCATCACCAGAATGGATAGGCAATCTGATACTGCAACATTTAGAACAGCTATATGCTTTTTATGGGGAGTCCCAGGGGACACGCATCGCGCGCAAACACCTGGGATGGTATAGCCGGGGATATGCAGGTGCCGCAGAGTTCAGAGACAGGATAAACCGGACTGGGACAACCCAGGAACAACAGGCATTAGTGAAAGGGTATTACTATAAAATTACAGCCAACAAGGAGCTGGCAGCATGACTATGGACGCCACCATGGTTCAAGAGAAGAATATTGAAAGGGCAAGTTTTTCCGTCAGGTCGCATAGAAAGAGTGAGTTATTGCGCGACTCGGTACGTGAGGCGCTGGACAGCTACTTTGCTCAAATGGATGGCCACAGCGTATCCGACCTGTATCGGATGGTATTATCGGAGGTCGAGCAACCTCTGTTTGAAGCGGTACTGCGCCAAACCAACGGCAACCAGAGCCGGGCCTCTGAGATGCTTGGCATCAGCCGCAGTACTCTGCGTAAGAAAATGGCCCTGTATAACCTTGATTGAGAATTAGGATAACTCTCTATCCTAATAACACCGCCAACAATAGTTGGCAGAAACATAAACAACCCGACAACCATGAACCCTGCCACCAGCCCAGCGGCCGATGGCGTTATGGCTGTTGGCATAACCTGTAGAAGAGACCAACTATGTCAGCCATCACCCGAGCCCTAATCAGCGTATCCGACAAAACCGGTATTGTGGAGTTTGCCCGCGCCCTGAGTGAACGCAAAGTGGAGATACTCTCCACCGGCGGTACTGCCCGCCTGTTAACCGAGAATGAAGTCCCGGTAATCGAGGTTTCTGAACACACCGGATTTCCTGAAATGATGGATGGTCGGGTAAAAACCCTGCACCCCAAGATCCATGGTGGCATCCTGGGACGCCGTGGTACCGATGACGCGGTCATGCGTGAGAATGAGATCGCCCCCATAGACATAATTGTGGTCAACCTATATCCATTCGAACAGACTGTGGCCAATCCTGACTGTGACCTGCCTACCGCCATTGAGAACATCGACATCGGTGGACCCACCATGCTGCGGGCCGCAGCCAAGAACCATAAAGATGTAACCGTGGTAGTGGATGCTGCTGACTATGCAAGAGTCCTGGAAGAGATGGACGCCAATAATGGTGCGGTAACTGACAGCACCAGATTCGACCTGGCAGTAAAGACCTTTGAACACACCTCAGGCTATGATGGCGCCATCGCCAACTACCTGGGCACACGCTTGGGCGATGAACCTGCGGATTTCCCCCGCACCATCAACCTGCAGTACCACCAGGTACAGACCATGCGCTATGGCGAGAATCCACATCAGAAGGCTGCATTTTTTGTGGAACAGGATCAGCCAGAGGCCTGCATCTCCACCGCCAGGCAGTTGCAGGGCAAGGAACTCTCATACAACAACATTGGCGATACCGATGCGGCCCTGGAGTGCGTCAAGCAGTACGACGAAGGTCCGGCCTGTGTGATCGTAAAGCACGCCAACCCTTGCGGTGTAGCACTGGGTTCCAGCCTGCTGGAGTCCTATGACCGCGCTTACAGTACCGATCCTGAATCCGCCTTTGGTGGCATCATCGCCTTCAACCAGGAGTTGGATGCCGAAACCGCCCAGGCCATCGTGGATCGTCAGTTCGTAGAGGTGATCATAGCCCCCAAGGTGTCGCAGGCCGCCATCGATGTGGTCAGCGCCAAGAAAAACGTGCGCCTGCTGGAGTGTGGCGAGTGGACTGCAGAGGCACTGCATCGCCAGGACTTCAAACGGGTTAATGGTGGACTGCTGGTACAGGATGCCGACCTGCAATTGAACAATGAACTCAAGGTGGTAACCAAACGCGCCCCCACCGAGCAAGAGATGAAAGACCTTATATTCACCTGGCGGGTGGCCAAGTTCGTAAAATCCAATGCCATCGTCTACGGTAAGGACAACATGACCATTGGTGTGGGTGCCGGACAGATGAGCCGGGTCAACTCCGCTCGCATTGCCGCAATCAAGGCCGAGCATGCCGGACTGGAAGTGCCTGGATCAGTCATGGCCTCGGATGCATTCTTCCCCTTCCGCGACGGCCTGGACAACGCGGCCTCGGTTGGCATTCGCGCCGTTATCCAGCCTGGTGGCTCCATGCGCGATGAAGAGGTGATTGCCGCCGCGGATGAACATGACATCGCCATGGTATTCACCGGCATGCGGCATTTCAGACACTAAGATATTAACCGCCAAGAGCACGAAGGACGCCAAGGATAGAAGCATGATACCTGGCGCTCTTCGCGTCCTTTGCGGTTAGCAAAAAGATAAGGGCAACAACATCATGAACATCCTCGTAATCGGCAGTGGCGGACGCGAACACGCACTGGCCTGGAAGGCAGCGCAATCACCTCTGGCAGACAAGGTCTATGTGGCACCTGGCAATGCCGGTACCGCCCTGGAGACAGCGCTGGAGAATGTGGATATAGCTGCCGATGACATCCAGGGGTTGATCTCCTTCGCCCGTGGTAATGATATTGGTCTGACTATCGTGGGACCGGAAGCACCACTGGTAATGGGTATTGTGGATGCATTTGCAGCCGCAGACCTGAGCTGTTTCGGACCATCCAAGGGCGCAGCCCAACTAGAGGGTTCGAAATCCTTCACCAAGGATTTTCTGGCCCGGCACAACATCCCCACCGGCAGCTATCAGACCTTTACTGATCAGGATGAAGCTCTGGCCTATGTGCGTCAGCAGGGTGCCCCCATTGTGGTCAAGGCCGACGGCCTGGCTGCGGGCAAAGGAGTCATTGTTGCCACAGAACTGGCCCAGGCTGAAGATGCCATCCGGGATATGCTATCCGGCAATGCCTTTGGTGAGGCCGGCCACCGGGTGGTGATCGAAGAACATCTGGAGGGGGAAGAGGCCAGCTTCATTGTTATGGCCGATGGCGAGCATGTACTGCCCATGGCCACCAGCCAGGACCACAAACGGGTAGGAGATGGCGATACCGGACTCAACACCGGCGGTATGGGTGCCTACTCCCCGGCCCCGGTAGTGACGGACGAGATCTACCAGCGCATCATGGATGAAGTAATCCTGCCCACAGTAAAAGGCATGGCTGAGGATGGCCTCCCCTACACCGGGTTTCTCTATGCAGGGCTGATGATCGCGCCAGACGGCACTCCCAACGTAATAGAATACAACTGCCGTTTTGGTGATCCAGAGACCCAGCCCATCATGCTGCGTATGCAGTCTGATCTCACTGCGCACTGTCAGGCGGCGATGGATGGCAAGCTGGACAGCGAGACCACCAGTTGGGATCCCAGGGCGTCCCTGGGTGTGGTGCTGGCAGCTGGCGGTTACCCCTCCAGCTATAGCAAGGGCAACACTATCTCCGGTCTGCCTGAAACTGAAACAGATGGAGAGAAAGTATTCCATGCCGGCACCGCCAGCAAGGATGGAGCAGTAGTCACCTCCGGCGGACGTGTCCTGTGTGTAACGGCACTGGGAGAAAGTGTGGCTGCAGCCCAAAACCGGGCCTATGCATTGGCACAGCAGATAAGCTGGCAGGACTCTTTCTATCGTAGCGATATCGGCTACCGGGCCGTGGAGCGAGAACAGAGTTAAGATGTCGTTGCAGCACATATTCCAGGCCTTGCTGTATCTGGCCATGGGCATAATTCTGGCTATGGCGACCAGTACCACAGACCACTCCGCAGCCACCGGGATCAATGACAAGGTGGGCCATATCCTGGCCTTTATCCTGCTTGGACTCCTGGCCCAGCAGGCGTTTCCCCGCCATCGCATGAACTGGATTCTATATGCCTGGCTGCTTGCATATGGACTGGCAATCGAGTTGATCCAGTACTTTATCCCTGAACGCAGCTTCTCACTACTGGACCTGGCCGCAGATGCCACCGGGCTCGTCGTCGCGTTTATCCTGATGCAGACTCTAAAGCCGGCAGCACGCGTGCGCTGATAAGTTCCACCAGGGGTTGCAACTCTGGATACTCTGGCCCTAGGTCCACGATATAACCCAGGGTACGGGGTATATCCTGCAGATAACCGGGCTTGGCATCGCGTATATTGAGACGGGCAAAGATTCCTGACGCCTTGAGGTGACGCTGCACCCCCATGAGATCAAACCAGCGCAGAAAGGAGTCTTCATGCTCACTGCGCAGAACGCCAGACTGCAAGGCCAGCTCATAGTAACCAAGCACCCACTGCCTGATCCGCTCCCGGGGCCAACTTATGTAACAGTCTTTTAGCAGTGACACCAGATCGTAGGTTACAGGCCCAACCACGGCATCCTGAAAATCCAAGATCCCCGGATTGGGCGCAGCGGTTACCAACAGGTTCCTGGAATGGTAGTCACGATGCACAAACACCTGTGGCTGTTCCAGGGCATTGCCAATCAGCAGTTCAAACAGCTCATCCAACGCCTGCTGTTCGTTATCAGACAAATCCAGTTCCAGGTGACTCCCCAGCAACCAGTCCCGGAACAGATCCATCTCCTGCAGCAGCAATTCCCGGGAGTACAGGGGTAGATCATCACGCTGACCACAGGCCTGCATTACCATCAGGGCAGCTAGGGCATCAGAATAGAGCCGCTCACTACCGTCTGTTGCCAACCTTTCCAGATAGAGTTCGCTCCCTAGATCACCCAACAACAGAAAACCCTGCTCCAGGTCAGATGCATACACCTGGGGTACATTCAGGCCCAATTCCAGCAGATGACCAGCAATAGCTACAAACGGGCGACAATCCTCATTCTCCGGGGGCGCATCCATGGCAATACGGGTAGTTCCATCAGGCAGTGTTATACGGAAATATCGCCGAAAACTGGCATCGCCTGAAGCCGGCTCAAGCTTGTAGTCACTGCTGCCGACAATACCGGTCAGCCAACCACGGAGGAGGCGCTCTCTTTGGGGCATATCTATCCTGAAATCAATTAGTTTTGACGAAAAGCAACTATTTTGACAGATATATGTGAAATAATCGCATAGAACCATTGAAGATTTCCTGATTCTATGCGATTTTATGCACCCTTTGCTAGATTAGGCGGCGACTCACTCGGGAATGCAGAGATGTACTCAGTGGACAACCAAAAACTGATAAAAAACAGAGAAGTATAAAGTGCCAGGAAAAAGAATAATCTTACCCATCTTCGTTGGAACCCTGTTACTGGTTCCAAGTGTATGGGGAGCCCAGCCAACATGGGATTGTAAGGCTGGGCCTAACAACTCCTGGGACTGCTCCAAAGATGGTGTTTCTGTCAGTAACGAACAGGAATCCACTCCAGGCAACGCGACCCAACCTGGCACCACCACACAACCGGCATATGCAGCAAACCCTACTGCCATCCCGGAAGACAGTGATAGCGTTCCCAGCAACACAGAGCCAGAATCCGACACAGACGAACCAACTCCACTTGTTTCTACAGCATCGGCTCACGCAACCAGCTCCTCGGACGTTGCCGAGGATGATGCAGCTGCTTCCAGCAGTACAACACCACTGCCAGAAATAGCCAGGCCGACGCAGCCGACTGCCACAACGCAACCGGCGTATGCGGCAAACCCCAGGGCGATCGCAAATGACAGCGACGGTGATGCCAGCAGTGCTGCGCCACTACCAAACACTGAACCGACCAAACCTAGGTATGCACCAAATCCCAATACCATCACTGGCTATAAATTAGCTGATGAGACCACATGGGATTGCAAGGCAGGTCCAGGAAAAGCATGGGAGTGTTCCAGAGGCAGAGTTAAACATCCAGTGTATGCTGCAGCCTCAACTCCCCGATACAAAAGGCCGGTTAGGGGCCAAAGACAGATCCAATCTGGAGACATACTACGTATAGATCGTGATCTTGATTGGAATCAGTGTGGGCCTCTTAACGACCCGGCCACAATGGCACGATATAGTAACGAAACCAAGATCGAGGCAGATGCCGCCGATGTCTCACGGGCAAATAAACAGGCAACCTTCTCAGGCCACGTAGTGGTCACCAAAGGCAACCAATTGCTGGAGGCCGACCGCATCACCTACAACAACCGCGATGACACCATTGATGCAACCGGCTCCATCTACTATCAGAGCCCAGGCTTGCTGGTGAGTGGTTCTTCAGCACGCATGGATATGGCTGTGCACAAGGGTAAAATCACAGACGTCGAATATCGCCTGCCAAAGCGCCACGCCCGTGGCAGCGCGACCCTGGCCGAGGTAATCGGACCGAAACAGTCACACTTTGAGAACATCAACTACACCACCTGCCGCCCAGGCAACGATGACTGGATACTAGAAGCCGGCAAGCTAGAAATAAACCAGGAGACAGGGGTAGGGGTAGCTGAAGACACAGTATTCAGATTCAAGGGCATACCGTTTTTCTATCTGCCTTATGCCAGCTTTCCAATCGACAGTCGTCGCAAGAGTGGCGTTTTGGTACCCAGCATAGGTCGTTCCGACGAGACAGGCTTTGATTTCTCCATACCCTATTACGTCAATATTGCTCCACATATGGATGCCACCATTACTCCACGTTACATGAGCAGACGCGGCCTTATGGTGGCAGGTGAATTCCGCCATCTGACAGAGAATTTCGAAAGTGAGGCCACACTGGAACTGCTACCAAATGACAAGGAGAGGGATAGTGATGAAAACAGTGCCCGCGGCGCCTTCTCCTACCAGGGACATGGCTACCTGACCCCCAGAATGGCTATGGATGTAATTATCAACTACGCCTCCGACAACGACTACATGGAGGACCTGGGCGACAGCCTGGCCATATCCAGCAGCAGATACCTGGAACGGCGTGGAGACATGCAATATTTCGGCGACCATTGGAGCCTGCTGGGACGAGTCCAATACTTCCAGACCATAGACGAAACTATCGCACGGGTAGACCGCCCATATGCGCGCCTGCCACAGATATTGTTTGAATACGAGCAGCCAGATGCATTTGCGGGAACCACCCTGCACATGGATGCAGAGTATGTATACTTCGACCGCGACAATACCGTCAGTGGCCACCGTTTCGACATCAATCCGGCCATCAGCTTACCCATGCGTAACAGTTGGGGCTTTGTCACCCCCAAGCTGGGTGTACGCCACACCAGTTATGATCTAACCAACCAGGCAGCTGGTATGCCGGACTCACCAGACCGCACCACCGGCACCTTCAGCCTGGACAGCGGACTATTTTTCGAACGGGTTGGAACCGCCACCACCAGCACCCTGGAACCGCGCATGTTCTACCTGTACACCTCGAGAGAGAACCAGGACGACATTCCCATTTTCGACACCAGCGAATATGACTTCAGCTTCTACAACATGTTCAATGAGAACCATTTCGCAGGTAGCGACCGGATATCAGATGCCAATCAGCTCACCCTGGCCCTCACCAGCCGAACCTTTATGAATGACACCGGTGAAGAGTCCTTCCGTTTCAGTCTTGGGGAGATATTCTACTTCGATGATCGTGAGGTTCAGATGCCAGGCGTTGGTACCATTGACGACAGCAGCTCTGCCCTGGTGGGACAGATTGCCATGCAACTGGGTTCACGCTGGAGCACCCAGGCCGACCTGGAATGGGATCACAACCGTGGTGACGACCAGACCACACAGTCTGCCATCTACCTGAGGTACGATGACAACGACAAGACCCTGTTCAATATCGGTTACAGCTATGCCAGGGATATTTTTGAACAGACCGATTTATCCTTCCGCTTTCCGATTACATCCAAGCTGAATGCCGTGGGGCGTTGGGACTACTCTCTGCGGCATGAGAGGACCACTGAGGCATTTGCCGGACTTGAGTTCAGCAACTGCTGCTATGCAGTCCGTGCCTTAGGTCGTGAATACATCAATGATATCAGCAACGAATCTAACACCGCATTTTATCTGCAGCTTGAATTCAAGGGACTTACCAACATCGGCAAAAAGGTAGATGAATTCCTTGAAGACAACCTGCTTGGGTATTCCAGAGCCAATTGATCGCTATGACCAAGTTCCACTTACGCAACAAGCTTTCTGTTTTGTTGCTGCTTATTCTCATTACTGTATTCAGTAACAGCACCATCGCGGCGAGAGTCCAAAACGTTGACCGTATTATTGCGGTAGTGGACGACGAAGTCATTGTGCGCAGTGAACTCAGTGAGAAACTGGGCCAGATTGTCACCCAATTGCGAGCCAAAAAGGCCAAGCTCCCCCCCAAGAAGATCCTGGTACGCCAAGTACTGGAACGTCTGATCATGGATAAGATTCAGCTGGCTGCAGCTGCCAAAGCTGGAATAAATGTTGGGGAAGATGTTCTGGCCCAGGCTGTCAGCAATATCGCCCGCAATAATAATATGAGCATGTCTGAATTCCGTACTGCATTGGAAGGCAGTGGCCTGTCTTTCAACAAATTTCGTGAACAACTGCGCAATCAGATCATGACAAAACGTTATCGTGACAAGGAGATGCGCAGTCGTATTCACATTACTGAACGCGAAATCGACACCTACATAGCCAAAGGGATGCGCAAGCAGGGGAAAAAGACCGCCTTTCACCTGCTGCACATCCTGGTTGCCACACCTGAAGGATCATCCGCA
>JANQEV010000053.1 GCA_028278145.1 Chromatiales bacterium
GACGTCCCGCGCAGGGCCGTAGGCCCGGAGTAACTTAACCGACTTGTTATGAGTAACATTATGGAATTGGTACATGTTTCACCCATATAGGCGCTGACCAACCTAAAAGCCCACCAAGCAGAGCTGCAAATAAAGTAGCCTCTGCACTCAATTGGAATCCAAGCGCCAACAACAGACCTGATATTGCACCACTACTAATCTGAAACAACCAAGGCATTTTGAATGCTTTTGGTTCTATTTCTGGTGCTGCAATTAAACCAACAAACAATCCTGTACAGATTACAAAAACGAGCCTTTCCCAATTACCGTAATAAAGCACCAGAGAAAACACAGCAAATACTAGAGCAAAACCAATGCTACTTATTGCAGTCACCTTTAGTGCTTTCATGCTATTACTCATAACAGTTGACTATGTAGCTACGCCCAATATCGTGATATGCCGCTGGCAACAATATTGTGTTATGCAGCCAGCAGAATAATTCTCAATTAGATTAAGAGGATGAATTCCTGGGAAGATATAGCATCCTGCCTAATTATTATTCCATTACTTGTTTTTGAGATTAACAGACTGCTGGGATTAGAAAAAGGGTCTGTTTGTTAATAGGGAACAATAATAAATAGAGCCTACAGCAATTAATGAAATATTAGAGGAAATACACTCTAACCCTGGTTTCTATAAACCACTCTCAGCCCCCACATCCTCCATCTCCACCACCACAGCCGCCACCATCAACACCACCTCCACCATCGGAGCCAGCAACGTAACCTCCCCCACTCAGCTCAAATGGAAGACCGGTTATACGATAGCCAATGATGATCAAGACTGCTGGGAACAGTAATAGCCAGCTGAACTCTGCAAGAAGTGCCATCAGCAAACACCCAAGCCCAAGCAGACCCCATCCAGCCCAGTTACCAATGTCTGGTTGATATCCCTGATATACAACAGTCAGGCAGATACCGAAGATGGCTATAGCTATGCTTCCAGCCACACTGAAACCTAGGGGATTATTGATGTAATGGTAGCCTACAAGGCAGAGTAGACAGATGCCGAAAAAGCGAACAAGAATGGCCATATGTTAGTAACTTTGCTTCTGCGGCATTCAGCCCCTGTTGGCATAGGTTATGATGCTGGAAAGTCCCTCGACATTTCTAAAAGCGGTGTACCCCTGCTTCAGATCTCCTTCGGTCGAGTAATATGATACACATGGCTTAGATCATAGACTCTATATCGAGCAGGTGATTTTCTGTTCTCTCCACCATAACTAAGCATTAGCGCCATTTTTTTGTTTTTATCTTCCCAATCTATAAAGATCGCACTGTGCTCAATATTGCCGTAGGAGTGATTGATATAGTACAGGAAGTCTCCCGGTTTGATTTGCGCTATGTCTGCATAGGGGCCTTTTCTTTTACTTCCTTTAAAAATGATCTGACGCTGTTGGTATTGCCTGGAAAACCCAGCGCGCTGATAGACGGTATCAGCATAATCCCAGCAACTTCCCCTGACTATTTCTTTGTTAACCAAGGTCATCTTGCGACCCACTTCCAATACTTTTTTACCAGATTTACTTGCTTTCGCTTCAGCCTGCAGAAGCCTTTTAGTCAGAGGAACACCCGCTTTTCTAGCTTTATATTTTGCAGATTTTGATGTTTTGGCTACAACATTCTTCGAAGGTGAGGAGGGATTAATGATTGAAGCGCAACCATACAGGGACAGTACGGAAATTATAACTGTGGTTCCTGTAATGATTGATTTCATAATTTACTTCTCATAAAAAAACAGGGTCAGAGAGCAAATACTCTCTGACCCTGTTTTTTGGTATTAGGTACAAAACTCAGCTGAACTCACTGGTGTATCGGTTTATTTTCCAGTATGACCACTTCTGGTTCAAAAATAGCTGCCACCCGCAACTTTTCCAAGCCTTCTGACATGTCATCTAGTTTGTCAACTACCTTAGCAAGTTTCTTCTTTTCCTTTTCATGCTTCATTTTCTTGTGCGCTGCATAAAGCAAACCACCTGGTACCACCGCAGTTATTACTCCATCCTTTGCGGTGAATTTACTGTCTTTAACTGACTGTGCAATCTTCTCTTTCTTATTCTGGAGGCTATTGTTTAATTGCATAACCTCTAAGAACACTTCTTGAGCATCTGGAGTGGTAGAGATATTAGTGATTAACTCATTATCATTATCGTAATCCATGTATATAGACTGTGAATTATCCACAGCAGCTATATCAGGATTGTCAGCATAAACATTAGTTGCTGACAGGCAAAACAGGGAGACAACCAAGCAACGAACAAGAGTCATTTAGACGCTCCTTTTAATCAGTGGTTGCACAACATACCATTATCTATCTAATAATAAAAGGGTTTATTTATCTTTTATTGTAATGAAAATACCGAATATGGGCAGGTGGCATTCTTAGCAGATAAAAGAAGGCTAGATTCCTGGACTAACCCAATGGTTCATTAACTGCCTATAACACCAACAAAAATCAAAATTTAGGTTTTGATTGTCTTCATGAACCTCGTGAGCCACCCGATTTTCAAGCACGGGGGCGTTAAACCTGACCGTTTAGCTAGAGAGCAGACAGCACAACTGTTGATCAAGCCAGCACCACACATGCCAATAATTCACTTTTTAATCAGGAAGTTATACAACTGCGGCTAATTCTTTTTGAAGAGCATGGCAAAATCATGCTCTGGCACTGGGGGACTATACAAGAAGCCCTGTACTTCATCGCACCCTTCAGACTTTAGAAAAGATAGCTGTTCTTCGGTCTCAACACCTTCAGCAATAATCTTGAGTTGCAGACTCTTGCCCATGGCTATCACCGCCTTGGTAATGGCTTCATCATCGGGATCTTGCGGAATATCCTTAACAAAGGAGCGATCAATTTTAATTTTGTTAATGGGAAGACGCTTTAGGTAGCTTAATGACGAATAACCGGTACCAAAATCATCGATAGCAAGATGCACACCCAGGTTTCGCAACTCCTTCAGGGTATTAATGGCATCTTCTGACTGCCCCATGATGAAGGATTCTGTGACCTCCAGTTCCAGGCAATTAGGTTCCAGCCCTGTTTCCTGCAGGGCCTTTCGTACCGTTGTAACAAAATCACTCCGCTGAATCTGCTGCCCTGCCACATTCACACCGATGCGCTCTATGCCTAATCCGGCTTCCTGCCAAGTCTTAACCTGGGCGCAGGCCTCACGCAGAACCCACTCACCCAGAGGAATGATCAGTCCTGTACTCTCTGCAAGGGGGATGAATTGTATTGGGCTCACCAGCCCCTGCTCAGAATGTTGCCATCGGAGCAGTGCCTCTGCTCCGATGAGCCGCCCCGTGTCCAGGTCATACTGTGGCTGGTAATAAACACGAAATTCATTTCGTATCAGACCTGCACGCAGATCATTCTCCAGACTTACCCGTTTCTGAGCAGATGCTGTCAGTTCATCGGTATAGAAAGAAAAGCGATTCTTGCCACGTTGTTTGGATGCGTACATAGCGGCATCAGCATTCTTTACCAGGTTGTTCACATCCCAGCCATCATCTGGAAACAGGCTGATACCAATACTGACAGTGACGTGCAGACTCCGACTATCAACCTTAAGGGGAGCCTCAAAGGCAGTTTTTATCTTTCCTGCCACATCTGCAACGCTTTGATGGTCACTGATATCCTCTATGATAATGGCGAATTCATCACCAGAAATCCGAGCCACCGTATCATCTTCGCGTACCTGGGATAACAGGCGCTTTGCCGCCTCCTGCAACACCATATCACCCACCGGGTGTCCGAAGGCGTCATTTATGGGCTTAAAATTATCCAGATCGAGAAACAACACCCCAGTCATTTGCATGTCCCGATGAGATTTTTCCAAGGCATGGCTAAGCCTGGCATTAAACAGAACACGATTTGGCAGATCGGTTAGAGGGTCATGATGGGCCAGATACTCAAGCTGCATCTCCGATTCTTTTATGACGGATATATCGGTAAGCACACTGACATAGTGTGTAATTTTGTCCTGATCATCCTTGATTGCAGTTATGGTCTGCCAGCAGGGAAAGGCCTCACCATTTTTACGGCGGTTCCAGATCTCTCCCCGCCATTTGCCGGTCTGTTCAAGCGAAGACCACATGGTATTGAAGTACGCCTGGTCATGACGATCCGATTTCCAGAGGCGCGGATTGTGACCAAGAGCCTCCTCTTCGCTGAAGCCGGTAATTTCAGTGATCGCCTGATTCACTGCAACAATATTTGCCTGCTCATCGGTTATAAAGATCCCCTCGGCGGTATTTTCATACACAGCCGCAGCCTGCCTTAACTTATCCTCCGTAACTTTCTGTTCAGTGATGTCTCTGCCAACAGCATAGAACCTTCCTTCTTCGGCTAACGAAAGAACCCGCCAATCTATCCATTTACATGAACCGTCTTTGCACCAATACCTGTTGTATATGCTGATGTCACGCTTTCCCGCTATCGCATCAGACATTGCTTGTTTCGTTTTCTCAATATCGTCATCGTGGATAAATTCAAGAAAGGATTTACTCAGAAACTCCTCTTCTGTGTAACCGAGTACCTTTTCCACTGACTGGTTTATTCTAAGGAAATGTCCATCCATATTCCCCAAGCCAATAATATCTGGGGAAAGATTGAAAATGTTAGCAAGTTCCTGTTCGGCCTTTTTGCGTTCGGTTATATCGCGGTCGACACCCCGGAAACCCACCAAATCACCTTCTACATCAAAGTGAGGAACGCCATTGCTTTCCAGATAGCGGTATTCACCGTTTTTATGGCACCATCTGACAACGATATTATTCCACCCCTGCTGCTTTTCTATCGATTCTGTTAGAAGTTCCTGCGTCCACTTTTTATCGTCTTCATGGATCATTTCGAAGATATTTCTGCAGGTTAATTCCTCCTGGGTATAGCCAAGGATCTCCTCTGCCGCAGGATTCGAATAGGTATGTATCCCCTCCAGATTAATCGACCAGATCCAGTCTCTTGAAGTATCAATAATTGCACGGTTTGTTTGCTCACTTTCACGCAATGCCTGCTCGGTCCGTTTGCGTTCGGTGATATCAATAACAGAGGCCAAGGTTGTTTTCGAATCCTTAAAGTAAGCTAGATTCATCAGCCCCCAACCCTCACGGCCCTTTAGACTCTTGAATCGAAACTCATAGCTTTCTGGTGCACTCTCTCCCCGAATGCGTTTCAGGTGGTATTCCTGCATCCGGGCTTTATCCTCTGCAACCACCCCTTCCAAAAAAGGACGACCGATAATATCTGACTCACTGCCCTCGGCAAGCTGTTCAAAGGTGCGGTTGACCAGTGACAGAGTACCGTCGGCCTCAACCACAGCCATCCCGGTTCCGGTACGTTCAAACAGGTAGCGGTATTGCTCTTCTGCCCGTTTGCGATCTGTTATATCCCTGCAGGAATAGAGCAAGGTGCCATTCATGATCGACACCTTCTTTACATGGGTCAACAGCACACACTCATTGCCGTCCTTGTCCCTGGCCTTAATCTCTATATTGTGGATCTGACCCGATTGATCCAACTCCTGGGGATCAAAAACAGGATGACCCAGCAGCCTCTCTATATTCCCTAATGCCTGTATCTCCTCTACGGAATAACCGAAAATCGCATTCACATTAGGGCAGACATAGGTCAGCTTCCCCTCATTATCGGTAATAAAAATGGCATCGGATATGTTGGTGAGGGTCAGTCTTTGGAGTTCCTCTGACGCCTGCAGCGCATTTTCCACCTCACGACGCTCACTAATCTCTTGTTGTAACTCACTGTTGGCTGCAGCCAGAGTCGAAAGATGCCGGGATTTGGTAAGAAGGAACAAGGCCAATAAAACCGTAATCAACAATCCCAATACAAACACCACCCAGGACTGCCACAACGGATTGGCCTGCAGAAATGCTGGAGCAGGTGCGAACAGTAAAGACCATTTGCGACCCAGCACATCGATTGTGGTTTGCAGGTGAAGGCCTTGCTCTGCCTGCCTGCGATCTTCTGCTGTTGGTGTAAAGGCCTCTTCCCTGGTTCTGGAGGGGTGGAAGTGTAGAAACTGCTTCTCAGGCGGCGCAGAAAGATCGGTAATCAAAATATCAACACCAAGCGGTTTAGTGTGTTGCATGACTTGAGATATAAAATCACCAAACCTGAAAACACCAACAGCAACCCCGACGAAATGTTTCTTGCGCTCCGCTAGATTCTTGGGATTGGTCCCAGTACGGTAAACTGCCTTAAACAACAGGTAGCCAAATCGATCTTCCTTTTCCTGAACCAGCTTGATCCGCTCGGTAATGACGGCCTCACCAGAATCTCGCGCCTTCTCTATCGCTACCAACCGCGCTGGATCAGATGCAATGTCAAAGCCATGAGCTTCTTCATTGCCGGCATATGGCTCTATGTAATGGACGACTACATAATAATCCCTCGCTGTTGCCTTGTGCCGCTGGTTGTCGGCTCCAAGTTCCGTGATCTGGAACCCCCAGAACCCCTCTTGCCGGGTCTTCTCCTCAAATGATTTTCGTTCCGGATGTTTGATTAGCGGGTTCCATGACAGCCCAGAAATATCAGGGTGAGCGGACAACCTGCCTTGCACAAAGGTACGGAACTCTTCACGGGAGACATACTGTGATGCAGGAAACAGGGCGGAGATGGAGCTGACAACCTCCTCATGGCTAATGATCTCCTTACGAATGGCTGCCAGGTGATTACGCGCACCGATTTCGAACAGGCTTCTGGTTTCTGACTGTTCCCATGAGTGCACCAGGAAAAACGCAGCCAAAGATAGGGCAAATCCCAGGATAAACACCATTACAACGCCGGCAGGAATGGGGATCTGCCGGGCAATTTTTGTGCTTGCCGTGTTTGATTCTGAGCTATTCATACAAGCCTAAGGAATCATAATGCCCATCATAAAAATCGAAGTATTTAATCAATGGTGCAACAGAGTATGGCATGCAGAAATCTTTCATATTCGACAAGTTATTATTGACATTCAATTATAGTCAAATCTAAACACAAGTGTTCAATATGGTATCGACATATCCAGGATTTTCTTTAAATTGCGTCAAAGGCCACTGAAACCATTAGCGCCCCCGATGCGTATCCGCTACAGGAAAGAGAGAAAACGACTTATGACACAGACTAAACTATCTTTATGGGGAAGAATCTCTGCGGCAGCCCCAGACTGGACCCGCAGTCAGTACTTTGCACTGCTGGTAATACTCTCCTTTCTGCTGCTGGCCTACCCGTTTTGGCCCAGAAATGTGCTGGGACTGGCCACACTGGATATAGTGTTGTGGGGCCTGCTGATTGCCAGCATCCATGCGGTACACCACTCAAGGGCCCTGTTTCGCATTGCACTGTTCCTTGCCATTCCCACCTTTATTGCGGACATTATTGCCTTCAACAATCCCACTCGGGACTGGCTGCTCATAAGCTGTCTGCTGGATCTAAGTTTCATTATGTTTGTTACCGTCGTAGTTATTGGCAACGTAATGAAGCAAGAACGGGTAGATACCAATAAGATATTTGGAGCGATCTGTGGATATATACTGCTAGGGCTGCTGTGGGCACTTATCTATGGCGCTCTGGAACTGACCTTCCCCGGATCTTTTAACGGCACCATCTCTACTGGACACAATGATGCACCCCATTTTGCCGCCATGGATCAATTTATCTACTACAGCCTGGTTACACTAAGCACGCTGGGTTACGGCGACATAACTGCCGCCACCCATTCCGCACGTTCCCTCTCCTCTACTGAAGCACTGGTAGGTCAACTCTACATGGCTATCCTGGTTGCCCGTCTGATCGGACTGCATATTATTGAATCAAATCGTAGTAGTGCATCTGAATAGCAGGGAACAGACCACGGTTACAGAACCATCTCTAATCATCATTAGAAAGGCGTGGTCCGTTCCACAGTTTTTTAGAACCGTCCAGCCTTACCTCGCCCTATTGCGCGTCCTTTTCCAATCCCTTTGCCCTTACCAGCAACCGTTCCCCTGCCGATGGCGATACCACGACCGCTAACCGTGCCGGTACCTTTCTTGTGCCTGATATTCCCATTCTTGTCACGATATAGCACAACCCCGGTGCCACTTGCTGTGCCCGAACCCTTGAAGACACCTTTTCCCTGGGCTACACCACTGCCTTTTACCCATCCCTTACCGCTTACATCTGCTGCAAAAACCGGGCTTGAGAGCAGGGCCATAGCCAGAATTGAAACCGAAACCATAGTCATTTTTTTCATGATGATTCTCCCTAAGTTAATTTTTAGTAACGGGGAATCACCCCGCTCAGTATCAATAACGAGCGAGTGGAGAATCGGTTGACATGGAGATAGAAAAAGAATGGCAGGTGATAGAACACAACTATCGCCGAACCTGGAAATCACACTACAGATTCAGATGCCGCTGTAAAAACCGTGCTGTCTCTTCTATCTCTTCCAGACAGATTGTGTGATCCATTGGGTATGTGGTGTAGCCTGGCATATAGCCCAGAGATTCAAGCTGTTCCTTGGCTCTCTCACTTAACACTACCGGTACAACTGGATCAGCAGTACCGTGAAAAATATGGATGGGGAGTTTTGCATTGGCCGGATTAAGGGTGATGTTGTCTACCGTAGCAAAGTAGGTGGACATGGCAAGTAGTCCACCCAGGGTATGGGGTGAACTCAGGGCCACTTCATAGCCTACCGCTCCACCCTGAGAGAAACCGGCAATGATGATGCGATTACTACTTATACCGCGCGATATCTCCCGCTCGATAATCTCACTTACAGCTTCTGCTGATTCCTGTATCTGGTCGTGATCAACCTTACGATCCAGGCCCATTTCAAGGATGTCATACCAGGCTGGCATGATCATGCCGCCGTTTATGGTTACCGGCATCTCGTGAGCGTTGGGAAAGATAAAACGAATGCCTGCAGTGTGTGGCAGATCAAGTGCCTGGACAGCGGGAACGAAGTCATCACCACTGGCACCTAGTCCGTGCAACCATATTACCGCCGCGTCTGGATTGGAGTTTGTATCTATTTCTATGCAGTCGAGTTCTTTCATTATTTTGCTGTACTTGTGGTCAGGGTGAATGATACGACCCATTTAGCGAAGATAACATGGAGTCTTCGCTATGACATCAACTACCACCAAGTACCTAACACGACCACTATAAGAAAACAGGATCAGAGAGCAATTATTACTAATCTCAGGAATAATGCTCTCTGATCCAGTTTCTTCTAACTAGACGAAATCTCATTGCTTAACGGCTCTTCGGAATGAAAATCTCCATCACTCCGCCGTTTACAGACCACCTAATCGCATTCATATCGGCATCTGCAGGCAGAGACATCCACTGTATAAAGTCTCCAAACGACCACATAGCCTGGTGGCTGCCCTCTCCTCCACTCTGTCTGTACCAGGGCCTGGCTTGGCTTCTAATCACAAGAACTCTTCCCTCAACACTGAACTGAATATCCTGTAGTCGCTGATTACCAGGATGAAGTCTGAATCTATATCCCGTGGGAAGTTGCCAATTTTCAACATATATTCCCGATGACAGTGTCGGTAACTCCATATTCCAGGCAAGGGCCTGCCCATATGGAGTTTGGCTGTACAGGGATAGTCCTGGAACAGTCATATACCAGGGTTGGACAGGCGGAATCATGGAGTAAAATGATGGCATCTGGCGCGGCATCAGTTTTGATGTCACATCTGATTCCACCTTTGGCTTAGCGGATTCTGCTTTAGGCTGCTCCGGCAGCTTAATCATCGACGGCAACTCTGCACTGGGCGGAGTAAATGGCAACATCTGGCGC
This sequence comes from Chromatiales bacterium, assembly GCA_028278145.1. Lineage (GTDB taxonomy): Bacteria > Pseudomonadota > Gammaproteobacteria > Chromatiales > Chromatiaceae > JAAGZL01. The sequence goes on from JANQEV010000053.1 coordinate 9,843, forward strand.
TGTTTCAGTGTCGGTATAAAGTCTGGTTCTGGCTTGAGTGCAGCAGGCTCCTCTATAGGCTGTTCCGGCTGCTTGATCACCGCAGGCAACTCCGCATTGGGCGGGGTAAACGGCAGTGTCTGGCTCTGCTTCAGTGTCGGCTTAAACTCCGGTTCTGCCTTGGGTGCAGCAGGCTCTTGTTTAGGCTGTTCCGGCTGCTTGATTATTGCCGGTGGCTCCGCTGCAGGAGGAGTAAAGGGCAGCGTCTGACTCTGCTTCAGTGTCGGTTTAAACTCCGGGTCTACCTTGGGTGCAGCAGGCTCTTCTTTAGGCTGTTCCGGCTGCTTGATCACCGCAGGCAACTCCGCGTCGGGCGGGGTAAACGGCAGCGTCTTGCTCTGCTTCAGTGTCGGTTTAAACTCCGGTTCTGCCTTGGGTGAAGCAGGCTCTTCTTTAGGCTGTTCCGGCTGCTTGATCACCGCAGGCAACTCCGCG
>JANQEV010000024.1 GCA_028278145.1 Chromatiales bacterium
TGGCTTGCTTGCTAAGGACTAAGGCCATTAGCTGCACAAGCCGCCTTGCATCTCAAGACGCAAAGGCAGCGTCTCGGCCATCATGGAATTAATCAGAGGCTCCCTAAGGATCACTTCTTATCAGGCAACTCCGCATACCTGGGCAATTCATTAGAGTCGGCATACCACTCTGCCCTGGAGTCCCAGAATATATTCTGGAACGGCTTGATGCCCGGATCACCATCCAGGGTACCCGCCGGCACTGCCACTGCCTTACCACTCTGTGCCAGCCACGGCATGGAGGAACCGCAGTTCGTACAAAAAGAGGTGGCGAAGTGTCTGGCTTCCTCCGGCTCGTACCTGCCAACATACTCTTCACCACTCAGCCACCTGAACTGATCAGGCAGAACCAGGAGGTTCGCAGAGTGGGCACTGCCGGTAAACTTGCGACAACGTGAACAGTGACAGTACTGAAAAATACCCAGGTTCCCGGTGAGTTCATAGGAAACCTTCCCACACAAGCACATGCCGGTAACCACATTTGATTCAGACATAATGAACTCCGAAGCTATCCCAAACCACTGGGCATATAACCTATCTAGTCGTAACAGCTGAACTATTTATGCTCTTGGTCGCTTGAACTCCGCTGCAACCACCATTATCAAAACCACCAGGTAGATAGCATTAATCAAGATCATGGTCTGGGGCATGCTCATACCGAGGAACTGCCACTGGATGTCTTCACAATAGCCGGTGGGATTGAATACCCATGGAAACCATTGGTCCAGCTGTAACCAGGAGGGGAAGTTGGCCATGAAGGTACAGCTGGCCGGGCCGGTAATCAGCCCCATCTGGATAGCGGAGTGTTTGATGGAAAGAAACATACCCCACCCCACTCCACCTGCCCAGAGCAGATAGCCGCTCAGACGCAGCAGAAACAGAGTTGGATTAATGAAGCCCAATATGCCGGCAATGATTAACAGCGCCATAGAACTGCGCTCATAGACACAGAGTACGCAGGGCTGAAGATGCATGTAGTACTGGAAATAGAGGGCTGTAAGCTCCAGTCCCAAGGCAGTTAACGCCAGCAGCAGCCATGCTGGTCTTGATTCATTTATTCTTATCATACTTTTAAACCAGCCACTCTAAATGGATGATCATTAACCCGATGGTATTGTTGTTGAATAATAACCGCCTAGCCTTCAAAGCGCTAATACATAGACAACTGTATATGATTATTGTTTCTGAATTATGTTATTTCAACAGTACCGTTATCCGCTGTTCGAAATCTTCCCCGATGGGCTTGGATATACAGTCATCACAGCCTGACTTGATGGCCTTTTCACTATCCGCACTCATCACCGATGCCGTAAGTGCAACTATCAAGCCCTTGTAGCCCTTGTCACGTAAAGTTTTAGTTGCTTCATGCCCATCCATTACCGGCATATGCATATCCATCAGCACCAGGTCATAGTCACTGGCTAGGGCCAGATCCACCGCCTCCTGACCATTTTCTGCATGCTGTATATCATGCTCCAATAGTCCAAGTCGCATCCTCACCATACGGGCAATGAACTCGTCATCCTCAACTAGTAGTATCTTGGCCATTCCCCTGCTCCTGTTGTTTTATGCTGAAGCTGAATGTTGTCCCCACACCCTGTTGGCTTTGAACTGTAATATTACCACCATGCAACTCCACCAGGCGCTTGGTAATTGCCAGACCCAGGCCTGAACCACCGGCCTTTCTAGTGGAAGAATCGTCTACCTGGCGAAAAGAATCAAAGATGTGAGGTAAATCCGCTTCCGGTATGCCTATACCGCTATCCGATACACTGAAACTCACCACATCCTGCTCCTGCTGCTGCGCTGATATACGAATTTCACCCTCCTGGGTAAACTTCATGGCATTGCCTACCAGGTTAATCAATATCTGTCGCAATCTGCGTGGATCTACAATTAACTTGAACTCCTCAGTCTCTGTTCTCAGCTCTATCCCTTTATCCTGCGCCAGTTGCCTGAATTTTGTCTCTATCTCCTGAATAGCCGCAGTTACCTCTACTTGTTCTGGATGCAGGGTCATCTGGCCAGCTTCAATCTTGGAGATATCCAGCAGATCATTGATCAACTCCAACAGGTGCTGCCCGGTAATATCCATATCCTCAGCAATATTTACAATACTCTCAGGAGGCAGCATCTGGTCCTTTTTTTTCAGCATGGGGAGATAACCCAGTATCACGGTAAGCGGCGTGCGCAACTCGTGGCTCATCACATTGAGAAATGCAGACTTGTGCCGGTTGGCCGTCTCCGCCTGGCGCTTGGCTTCAAGCAAGTCATGCTCATACTGCTTGCGCTCAGTGATATCGGTAATGATGCCGACAAAGGACCTGATATCATCTGTATGCGCTTCAGCCACCGCCAAATCCATGGGAAACAGGCTGCCATCCTTGCGTCTTCCTACCACTTCCCGCCCAATTCCGATAATGTGCTTCTCACCCGTGGTGATATGGTGTTTCAGATATCCATCATGCGCTGAATGATATGGCTCTGGCATCAGAATGTTCACATTCCTTCCCATCACCTCTTCCCGACCAAACCCGAACATCTTCTCCGCAGCCGGATTGAACAGTGTAATCTCACCATCTGCATTGATTGTAATGATGGCATTCACCGCGTTGCCCACAATAGCCTTCAAGCGCGAACGACTGGACTCCAGTTGATGAGTACGTGATTTCACCAGTTCATTGATACGCTTACTGCGGTTGGTAATAGAATACAGGTAGGATGCCAATACCATGGTTAATAGCATACCCACCAGCAGGGCAATCCAGGGTGAACTATCACTATGCTGTGCCATAAACTCTGGCGTACTAATGGTGGAAATGGTCCAGGTACGTCCGGCAAAGGTTATATTCTTTGCAACTTCCCATTGTCCATTTACGACTTGCTCATCAGCCACTACACGATGGGAACTATACAGCTTCACCTGCGCTTCAGGATCAGTTGCATCACTCAACTCAATCCGCAGCAGGCTGACATCTCTCTCCCCTGCTTTCAGTACAGACTCCACAAGATCCGTAATCCGAAACACGCCCAGGGCAAAACCTAACAAAGACTTGTTGTCTCTTTCCTTACCGGCCCCCATAGCCTTGAAGATGGGTGCAAAGATAAGAAAACCCTTTTGCTTACCCTTCTCCTGCACCAGAGTAATACTGGCGGTAACCTGCATGCTTTTGCTCTCCCTGGCCTTGATCAGGGTTGCCAGTCGTGAAGCACTGGAGCCAAGATCAAAACCCAGGGCAGACTCATTTCCTTGGAGTGGTTCCAGATAATAAACAGGGAAATACTCTACTCTTTCAGATACCGGCACCATATTACCGGCAGAATCACGTTCACGAATTCGAAACTCCTTATAACCATCCCGTACCGCCTGTAATTCATACTCCGCACGCTCAGTGTTATGCACCCGCGGAATCCACTCCAGGGCCTGGATCTCACGATGTTTATCCAGATATCCCCTGACAAAGATACGAAACTCATCGCGATTCACATGGGTTGAGGCAAGAAACAGCCGTTCGATGCCAGTAAGATGCTCCTGGGCTAACTCCAGGGCCTTGGCCAAGACATCACTAGTATGTTGGGTTAACCGCTCCTGCTCTCGTATAACACTACGGTCATCGAGAGTTCTGAACATCTGAAATGCCAGAAAACTGAGCAGAGATCCTACAATAAACACAAACAGGAAGATCAGGCGCGCTTGATTCATAGCAGAACCCTTTACTCTGATTTGGGTTTATGGACACAGACCTGATTGCGCCCGCTGCTTTTGGCCTGGTACAGGGCCTCATCTGCTTCTGAAATCAGCCGCTCCAGTTCTCCACAACTCCTGGAGGCCGCAATACCTGCACTGAGAGTCAGGGAAAAATCTCTGTCCTTTCCCAAGTGCTGTAGTTGAGAAAAGCGCACCCGCATCTCATCAATAAGCTCAACCGCAGTTTCCACATCGGTATGCGGCAGGATTACTCCAAATTCATCTCCGCCATAGCGTCCTACCTGATCGGTCTTGCGCAGACGCTCCTGCAACAGGTGGGCAAGTGATTTCAGGACCCTGTCACCTATCTGATGCCCCATGCTGTCATTAACCTCCTTGAACTTATCAATGTCCAACATGACATAACAGAGTTCCTGGCCATGACGCTGGCAACGTGCCAATTCAGTCTCCAGATGTAGTTTCATGGTTATATGATTTAACAGCCCGGTGAGGCTGTCATGGTACATCAATCTTCCCAAGGCCCTGGCACGTTCCACCCTGGTTCTAACTGCGCTTATCAGGTGTGCATTGGATATGGGCTTCTGCAGAAAATCATCCCCCTGCTCCAGGGTTCGTAACTGGATATCCAGGTTGGCCTCACTGGAGAGAAAAACAATAGGCAAGCTGAAAAAGTTCTTGTGCTGGCGAATTACCTTAGCCACCTCTGCCCCGGTACTCTCCTCCAAATACAGATCCATTACGATCAGTTCCGGACTGAAGGTCTCGAGTATCTCAAGAATCCCTTCCGGACTGGTTATGCACTGAACATCCATACCAGCCTGACGCAGGATCAGGGTATAATGCTGCCCCAACTCCTTCTCATCATCTACCACCAGCACTCGGAACGGCTCTTGCAGTTCAGTCTTGGTAAAACGCTCCAGTTGATCCAGCAGTACAGAGATATCCACCGGTTTCTCAATGTAAGCCACACCACCTGCACGTACTGATGCCAACCGTGACTCCCAGTCAGTACGACTGGAGACAAAAATGATTGGCGGCGGATCTGTCAGAATCTGTTTTATCCCGGCGGCCAGGTCTGCACCTGCCAAGTCACCCTCTGGTAGAATCATATCCAGAATCAAAACATCTGGCCGTGCATTTTTAATGGCATCCGCTGCCTGGGTGGCATCACTGAACAGTGAGGTTTTATAACCAAAATGCGATAGCTGGATAGACAACTCCTCTCCTTGAGCCTGATCGTCCTCTACCACATAGACCAACTGATTAGTGACTGTTGTAGTGCCTAATGGCTTGACATACTGATCTCTTATTCCTCCTTCCATTTCCTTGTCAGGTCCTGAGACCACCAGGGTTCTGAGTTGTCCAGCTACCTCCAGTAACAGTGAGATTATTCTTGCGTCTGGTATTGCGCCACTATTCAGGTGCTCCTTCAACAGAGCCTCCATGTATCGGGACAGGTCGGTGAGCTTTGTGTAACCAAAGGTGCCGGCGGAACCAGATAGTTTGTGGATATCCCGAAATACGCTATTGAGATCCTGGGAACTGGAGGTTGAACTGGCCAGAGACTCAAGGCCTGATTCTATTGTATCGATCCTTTGGGCAATAGTGGCAGCATACTCTTCCCGCAGCTGTTGTAACTGTCTACTGGTCTTTTCCAAGTCAGGCATCCTGCTTCTCCAGTTCAATTGATATTTGAAGTTATGAACAATACAAACAACTTCAATACATAACTGCAGTACTTGTATCTATCTGGCCTGCTGTAGACAGGCATGCACCGGGGTTAAAACCAAATTAATCAGAACCACACTAGGGGATTAACCATCTAATCCTGCAATAAGTTAGCGTATACAGCTACAGTCACAAAAGCACTAATAAACAGCCGACAGCCCAACCCCTACTAAAAGTATAAGACTGTTTACAGTATAAAAGGATGGTTTAGTTGATCGAAGCCAACCGTTTGCGGTTTTGTTTGAAAAACCCTAGAACCTTCTTTACATAATTCTGAGTTTCTCTATATGGAGGGATCTTATTACCGTACTTCTCTACGGCCTTCTCACCGGCGTTATATGCAGCCAGGGCAAGCTTGATGTTATTGTGATAGAAGGTAAGCAGTCCACGCAGATAGCGGGCACCACCTTCCACATTGGCCTTGGGATCTCTTCTATTAGTCACCCCAAAACGGGTGGCTGTCTGTGGCATAAGCTGCATTAGGCCCACTGCACCTGCTCTGGATACAGCATTTGGATCATATGCTGATTCAGCCTTTATCACCGCATGCAGCAGTTCCGGGTACAGCCTGGTTTTAATGGCTACAGCATCAATCATATCGCTGAAACGGGCCTTGTTTTTATACATGGATTTAACATCCAGCTGCGGCTTGATATCTGAGCGGGTGGCCTTGGTGATACGGATATTGTTGGAATCACGTAGATGTACAGTTTTCAGGGCTGATTTTGAGGAAGACCAGGTTAGCGACTTATCTTCCAGAATCTGCTCTTTCTTCCACACCAGCTTGTAAGAACCCTTCACTGGTTTATCGGTAAACAGCACCTTGCCACCAGGACTTACATACTTGTAAAACTCGGCATGCGACGGCGCACAAATCAGCAACAGGATACCGATCAGTGGCAGATTTCTGGCTAATTGTGTACAGAAAAAGCGCATGTATTAATTATCACCTGGTATTGTTTTCTTCATAACTTAGACTATTTACATTAAATTGCAAGCATAACCTTCTAATTTTGAAGAATTTTCGTATTCCAATGTGATCAACCGCAACACTTTTTGTACTTTTTGCCACTTCCACAGGGGCAGGGTTCGTTACGACCAACCTTGGGTTGCTGCTTTACATAGGTCTCGGCTTTTGGTGCATCACCATCTACGTAGTACCAACGCCCGGCCTGTTTCTTGAAGCGACTGATCTCATGGTGATGGCGCACTACCCCGTCTTCCCGGTAGTTAACGATAAACTCAACTTCACCTTCATCATCGTTCTCACCGCCATCTCTGGTTGAGCGAATTTCCAGGCCCAGCCAGTCCGCATTTTCAGCCCAACGCCTGGTAGCAGCTACGTCATGATCACTGCGGTGATTGGGGTGCAGTGATTCAGACAGATAGTCGATCTCACCACAGCAGAATGCGCTGTATCTGGATCGCATCAGCGCTTCTGCAGTTGCCGCAGGTTTCTCACCTGACAACACAGGACCGCAGCAGTTATCGAACTCCAATCCAGAATTACAGTGACACTTTGCCATTACACACCCCTAAAAATTTATCGGCCGGCGAGCTTAACATTTAGCAGGATTGTTGGCTAGAGGACGGATTTTCCAGGAAATAATCAAGAGCCCATACAGGACTCAGGAAGCTGCTCTATGCAACACAGAACTATCTCTGGACTGGTGGAGACGTTTCTCCAGTGCTGTCACCTCATCACGCAGGGCCTGCGGGATCTTGTCTCCAAACTGGGCATAGTGTTGCTCGATGCTTTGGATCTCATCCAACCATGCTTCAACATCCACTTCACACAACCTTTTCATGACAGCTGGATCAATCTCCAGGCCGTTTATGTCCAGGGCGCCATTCTCAGGCAAACGGCCAATAGGGGTATCCACGGCTGCAACGGTGCCGGCACAACGCTCAATGATCCACTTTAACACCCGGCTGTTTTCACCAAATCCAGGCCACATGAAGCTTCCATCTTCATCCTTACGGAACCAGTTGATGTAGAAGATCTTCGGCAACTTTGCCCCGCTCTTTTTACCCATTTCCAGCCAGTGCCCCCAGTAGTCGGCCATGTTGTAGCCACAGAACGGCAACATGGCCATAGGGTCATAACGCAGTCCACCCAGAGTACCAGCAGCGGCCGCGGTCTTTTCGCTAGCCATTACTGAACCAAGAAAGGTACCGTGCTCCCAGCTCAACGCTTCATTTACCAATGGGATGGTGCTGGCACGACGCCCACCAAACAGAATGGCACTTATAGGTACGCCCTGTGGATCATCAAACTCCGGGGCGATCACCGGGCATTGCCCAGCAGGTGCAGTAAACCTGGAGTTGGGATGGGCGGCAGGGGTTTCCGATTCAGGCGTCCACTTCTGCCCCTTCCAATCTATGAGACTGGACGGCACCTTATCTGACATCCGCTCCCACCACACATCACCATCTGGCGTTAGCCCTACATTGGTGAAGATACAGTTCTCATTCAGGGAGTGCATGGCGTTGGGGTTCGAATCATAGCTGGTGCCGGGCGCTACTCCAAAGAAGCCGGCCTCTGGATTGATGGCATAGAGTTGCCCATCATTACCAAACTTCATCCAGGCAATATCATCCCCTACACACTCCACCTTCCAGCCAGGAATGGTAGGCTCCAGCATAGCCAGATTGGTTTTACCACAGGCACTGGGGAAAGCCGCCGCGATATACTTTACCTCCCCGTCCGGGCTGGTGATTTTCTGGATCAGCATATGCTCAGCCAGCCAACCCTGATCGCGTGCCATGTTGGAGGCAATACGCAAGGCGAAACACTTCTTGCCCAGCAGGGAGTTACCACCATAGCCGGAACCGAAAGACATGATCTCGCGGGTCTCCGGGAAATGGGTAATGTATTTCTCTTCGTTACAGGGCCATGGCACATCCTCCTGGCCTTCCGCCAAGGGAGCACCCACGCTATGCATACAGGGAACAAACACTGCATCGCCCAGGGTCTCGAGCACCTTGGTACCAACCCTGGTCATGACATGCATGTTGGCTGCGGCATATGCTGAATCTGTCAGCTGGATACCGATATGAGCTATGGGTGACCCAACCGGCCCCATAGAGAAAGGGATGACATACATGGTGCGCCCCTGCATACAGCCACGGTATTTCTCCTGCAGGATTGCCCGCATCTCTGCTGGAGCCATCCAGTTATTGGTGGGGCCGGCATCCTCTTCTCTCTCACTACAGATGAAAGTACGGTCCTCAACCCTGGCCACATCTATAGGGTCAGAGCGAATCAAATAACTGTTTGGGCGTATAGCATCATTCAGTCTGGTTGCAGTGCCAGACTCCACCATAATCCGGAACAACTCTTCGTATTCAGCCCGGGAGCCATCACACCAGTGAATAGTATCGGGCCGACACAGCATGGCCATCTGATCAACCCATGAAATAACCCTTTCATTAGCGGCCGCTTTCGCAGTCATAACACGCTTCCTGTATAAACCTTGCTGCCCGCATGAGGGGCAGTGAGAATAATCACTATTTAATAACCCAATAGATATTGGAATATGCATTAAGAAGCCGGGATTTTACTCCTGCAGTGATTACTCATCAAGCTTTATCATGGCTAGGATTAATTTTTCTTATTTCATGTTTTTTCTTCTTTTATTCAACAGGTTGTAAATAACATATATGAAAATACCGCATACTGCCGCCCTATTATTTATTGCAATGCTAAAGATTGAATAGAACCTGATTAGAGGGATTTTGCTCGGCCGAGAGTAGCCAGATACAGGTGTCACTATTTACCTGGCACATCTAAGGGTGGCTATATCTAAACAAAAAACCCTTTCCCGCACATGGGGAAAGGGTTCATACCTACAGATCACAACTATTCAAAATCCTTCACAAAATCTGCATATCCCCGGGCAGCCAGCTCTTCCTTGGGGATAAAACGCAGTGATGCTGAGTTGATGCAATAGCGTTTGCCAGTGGGTTCGGGGCCGTCATCAAACACATGCCCCAGATGGGAATCACCATGCATGCTACGCACCTCGGTACGCGGGTAGATTAGCTTGTAGTCAGTTGCTGTAGACACATAGTCAGGATGAATTGGCCTGGTAAAGCTGGGCCAGCCGGTCTTGGAGTCATACTTGTCTTTGGATGAGAACAGAGGTTCACCCGTTACTACATCCACATAGATACCGTCACGCTTTTCATCCCAGTACTCATTACTGAATGCCCGCTCGGTGCCATCCTCTTGAGTAACCTTGTACTGCAATGGAGTAAGGATTTTGCGTAACTCCTGATCACTGGGTACAGTGTATTTCTTCTTTGCCTGTTTCATCTTCATACCTACTTTATGCAATGACATCTTCTTTACATTGCTGTCTCCCCAGGTCTCTTCAAGGTATGTATCTCGCCCCGAGCCATAGCGGTAAAACTTATACCGAAAGGGATTCTTCTTATAATAGTCCTGATGTTCTTCTTCTGCCTTCCAAAATTTCTTGAACTTAAAAATCTCAGTTATAACTGGCTTGTCAAAATGCCCCGAGCTATCCAAAGCTTCCCTTGATTTTTGCGCTTCCAGGCGCTGCTGCTCATTATGATAGAAGATGCCAGGCCGATACTCAGGACCACGATCAGAAAACTGGCCACCGTTGTCTGTAGGGTTGATATGACGCCACAGGTGGTCCACAAGTTCACGATAGCTAACCTTCTTCGGGTCATAATAGACCTGTACCGCCTCTATATGCCCAGTACCACCACTGGCCACCTGCCTGTAGGTTGGGTTCTTTACATGCCCGCCCGTATAACCAGACACCGCTTCGACCACTCCATCGAGTTTTTCAAAATCAGACTCTGTGCACCAGAAACAGCCTCCAGCAAAGGTAGCCACCTCCAATCCCTTCAGATCGGATTCCATCCGCATTGCATGGTTATCTTTAGCTGTTGAGGTGGATAGAACCACCACAACCGGAATCAGGAGCAATACCCCAATCAATATAAGCTTTTTCACAACTCTTCTCCTACACTGCATCTTCAATTAGTTAGTGTTAATCATGGAGGAGAGAGTTCAAGCCCCAATCACAGCTTTATCACAGAATATTCACATTTAGGGCTGGCAACAGGGTTAAATGATTCTGGGTAGCAACTTTTAGTACACAGAACAGCAGATGGAGTCGTCAGCTCATTTACCGGAATGGCTACTCCCAGCCGCAGAGTTCAAAGCCCGATCGGCATCCGCAGCGGTGATGCGTTCTACTTTGGTCGTTATGTGACTGGTAAGTTTTACGCTTTCTGGAAACGGGGGGAATCCTCGGCGTGGTATCTGCTTGGTTATAGCCCTGGTGGGAGGAGCATAAACCCCTTGCGGCAGAGTAAGATCAAACCTGTGCCAAAAATCTGGAATTGCTTTCTTGTGTTGACGCACAACTTTTTTGCCATCTACATCCCAGCTCACTGTCATGTTGATAATCTTCGGTGCTCCTATCTGTAGATAGTCTTTAGATAGAGTACCGCTTACTTCAAAGCTGTTATCGGCACTGTTCTCCATGGTACCGGTGGGCCAGGGAGCTTTGGCTGTCTCGGTGCTCTTGAATGTATAACGCCCATGTCCTGTCAATTGGCCTTTGGCAGACCCTTTTGCCACGATCTGGATCTCCAGCACTCCCCGTTCTGTACCAATAACGGTAGATTCAGGATCCATGGCACCCGTTGCCTCGAACTTGACTGTACGCGTAATGCGCAATGCCGTGCTCGGGCACTTATCAGCAAATTGTGGCAGGCTTTCTGCCTGTTTCACCAACTGGCTGAGGATGCGTTCAATATTCATCCGGTTTTGCGTGGTTCTAGCAAACTGTACCAGCAATTCCGGCCTCCCCTGTTGCTGAGCCTCATGCCCCACTAACTCCCGCAAAATTTGCGTCAGGTTGTGCTTTGCAGTTTGGAGCTTTTTTAATCCTCTCTGATAGTCTGCCTCATTGCAGTCATCTAGTGCGCGCTGCATGGTATGGATTGCATTTGAACCCTCTATCTTGTTGGCAAAGATGCGTGGTTCAAAAAAACTGAGCCCTTTCTTTGCTTCCTTTCTTTCCTTATCTACTTTTCCTTCCTTATCTTCCTGTTCCTGGGGCTTTTCCTCCCTGGGTTCTTCTGGGGACCTGCATGGCTGCGGGTAGGGTGGGATCTCTGCAATAAGACGTCCTGCTTCTCTACGGGCAGATTTGGCATCGCGCCACAGGTTGAGGTATCTGTCCTGGTACTCCTTTATTGCATTTAGCTCCAACTTAGTATCTTCTATCTGTTGCTCCAGTTTCTTAATAATTTGTTGGGTAAATTGTATGGCTTTCTGTTTGTTCTCCTCAGTCCATATTTTACCTTTAGCGCCTCTAATCTTGGTTATGGATTTTGTCTCTTTCAAGCGTCTATTTTCTTGATACTGAAGACTGGACCGATATTGCTTTAGAAAACGTTCAACAGTTTTAAGATTATCATTTGCGAATTTCCCAATGTATCTGGCCCGTTCCCAGTTCTTGTTTAATTGCGCAAAACTCTTGTCATAGAGTTGCTTGTCACAGAGTCTGATCGCTTTTTTTGCCTGTGCCGCCAAACCATCCAGGCTTTCAGTTAAGGCATCTAGCTCTTTTTCCTTTTCCTGAAGACTCCATAACCTGAAAACTCTTCCCCACGACTCTGCCTCGGGTGACATGGCTATTACTGAAGGGCTGACCCATAGAGTGCTGGCAATGACGCATAGGAAGATAACAGAGAGTAGATTGAGTCTAATGTGCCAAAAAATACTCATGAAGCCACCATATGCATAATTGAGTAAGGCTCTAATTATTGACAGTCACTGAGCATCTATCTTACTTGTCTAGTAAAACACCATTCATTTTGCAGCAAAGTGTTAACCAGCCATCAACAAATATATCCTAATGACTCTATGAAGCGCGTTCGACCATCTCCTGAATCAGATTCAGAGTGCTTGTGGGATCATGGTAATCGTGTTGTATGAATTCCCTTCTGCCACTGGCATGCTCCAGCACCAATGACGGTAATCCCTTATTTGTCAGCTCATCAGCAAATTCAATCTGCTTTTCCAGCTCCTGTTCTGTGGTTTCCGACTCCAGTTCCTGGTCAAAACATCCGGTCTCTTTGGCTATCCCTTCTCCAGCAAGTTCATTGGCCAGTTGGGTCAGTACTTCCCGGTCTGAGGTATTCATGGCCCGCAGATAGTAGGCGCGCTGGATGGCGTTGATCATCTCCTTTTCGTAACCATGCCTTCTGGCCACAAGTACGGCCCGACAGGCCATATAGGTGGAGCGCCGGGGGATATTTTCGGTCCAAAAATTAAAATTAAACTCGATACCCAGACGCTCATGGATGTTACGCCATGTATTCTGAATCTCATTCTGCATCTGGGCTGGCATGGGCTGGTCATTATCCGGCGCCAGACCGCCTACCACGTACTCCACCCTTATGTTATCCGGCAACTGCCGTTGCAGACGATCCCACACCGGGCGGAAGCCCCAGCACCAGCTGCACATGGGATCGTGGATATAGTAGAGAATGGACTGCATGGTTGGATCAACTCCTGTTGGGTTTAGAATAACATGGGGCACCCTAGGAGAAACCCTTCACGAACAGTTTCTGGCCCTGCATTACTTCTATGATAAAACGATCACCCTGGTCCATCCTGGTACCAAATTCATTGGCACGCATGACCTCCAGACTGATTTCCAACTTCTGCAAGTCTGCCATACTCTCCTGTGCCTGTTCCACTATTCCAGCAATACATGCCGCCAGCACCTGATATTACAGGGTTTGTATCTGATTTGGCTACATGTGGCAGACTATCTGCAGGAGCTACTTCAGGCCATAGAGATCAGGGAACAGCAGTATGGACAGTACAATGGCACTCTGCATGACGATAAACGGCACCACGCCACGATAGATATCCACTGTATTTACCTCTGGCGGCGCCACGCCTTTCAGATAGAACAGTGAAAACCCAAACGGAGGGGTAAGAAACGAGGTCTGCAGATTCATGGCAATCAGGATGGCAAACCAAAGAGGGGCAATGCCCATGGCATCTGCCACCGGCGCCAACATAGGTACGATAATGAACGAGATTTCTACAAAATCGATAAAGAAACCTAGTAACAGTATCACCAGCATGGAGAGGATAAGAAACCCCATCTGCTCACCTGGTAGCTGCATGAGCACCTCTTCCACAATGAGGTCACCACCGGTATAGGTAAAGGCCATGGAGAAGGCAGTGGCACCCAGCAGGATTGCAAACACCATGGCGGTAACCTTCACCGTATCCATGGCAGAATCAAACACCATCTTCCAACTGAACTGGCGGTAGATCACAGCCAACACCAGGGCACCAAATCCACCGAGAGCCGAAGACTCAGTAGGAGTTGCAATACCGGCAAAGATTGAACCTAGCACCACCAGGATCAGGATCAGTGGTGGCAGTACTGCCTTGAGGGCACGCATATATTCATCACGTCGACTCTCCAGATCACTATCCATGGGAATAGCTGGCGCCACTTCAGGATTACGATATGCGTTGTAGAGGATATAGATTACATATACCCCAACAAGCACCACTCCTGGTCCTACTGCAGCCTTGAACAGGTCACCCACAGGTATGCCCATGACATCACCCAGAATGATAAGAACAATGGAGGGAGGTATTATCTGACCTAAAGTTCCTGCTCCGCAGATGGTGCCGCAGGTAAGTTTTTTATCGTAATTAAACTTCAGCATTACCGGCAGGGAGATCAGACCCATGGCCACCACCGAAGCCCCAACTACACCAGTGGATGCTGCCAGCAACGCCCCTACCAGGATGGTGGATATGGCCAAACCTCCACGCACTCCACCAAACAGCTTGCCCATTGACTCCAGCAGTTGTTCCGCCAGATTGGTGCGCTGTAACACTATGCCCATGAATATAAACAGCGGAATTGCCATTAACACGGTGTTTTCCATGATGCTATAGATGCGAAACGGCATAAAGGCAAAGATCTCTGGGCCTTCAGAGAACACACCGAACAGCAGGGCTACACCACCGAAGGTGAAGGCGACGGGGAACCCCAGCAAAAGCAGTACCAGGGCAGCAAAGAACATTATAATTCCAATCAACTACTTTTCCCCACTAAAACCTTACTTCGGCGTGATGGCCATCCTTGTGCAATCCGCGAATTTTATTTATTGAATTCAGTATTAGTCCAACGCCACTTATGGCCATGGATAGAAAGGCAATTGGGATCATGGATTTTATGGCCCAGCGATAAAGCAACCCTCCAGGATCACCGGAACGCTCCGACATATCCCAGGATTCAGCTACAAAACCAAGCCCATAGTAGAAAACCAGCAGAGTGAAGGGGAGCAGAAATATAAGAGAACCGATAAGATCCACCCAGCCCTGTCGCTTGACTCCCAGGCGTTCATAGATCAGATCCACCCGCACATGCCCGTCATGACGCAGGGCATATGACACCCCCAGTAGAAATATGGTGGAGTAGAGATGCCACTCCAACTCCTGCATGCCAATGGATACATCATTGAACAGGTAACGCATGATAACGTCGTAAAAGACATTGAACAGCAGCAGCACCAGCAACACACCGGCAATCTTACCCAACAGGTCAGAAAACCCATTGATAAGCTGTTCAAGCTTTAATAGCGACATTTCTTACCCCAAATAAAAAACCGGCAGCCATCATTTGATAACTGCCGGCCATTGTACAACATATTATTTTTGGCTGTTGAGGTAGGCGTTGTCCGAGATTTCACTCCAGACCCGCACCTTCTTTATATATGCAGCCTGGGAATCAATGATCTCTTTGGCCAAGGGATCCTTGGCCGCCCTCTCTGCCAGCAGTTCGGCATTGGCCTTAGCCATGGCATCCAGCACCTCTTTCGGAAAGGTCTTGACCTTGATATTTGGGAACTCACTCTTCATCTTGGCCCAGTTCTCACTACTGAGATGATAGGACTGGGCATACATGTCATATGCCGTAACGCGCATGGCCACGCGCAGGATCTCCTGCAGATCAGGCGGGAGTCGATCCCATTTGCGCTTGTTGATCATGTACTGCAGTTCAGTACCAGGCTCATGCCAGCCGGTATAGTAGTAGGGAGCAATCTTATGAAAGCCCATCCTCAGGTCCAGAGATGGCCCTACCCACTCCAGGGCATCGATGGTGCGACGCTCCAGTGCGGTATAGAGTTCACCTGCTGGAATATTGGTTGGCTTGGCCCCTACCTTGGCCAACACCTCTCCAGCGAAGCCAGGGATACGCATCTTCAATCCCTTTAGGTCATCTACAGAGTTGATCTCCTTTTGGAACCAGCCTCCCATCTGGTTACCGGTATTTCCGCCAGGAAATGAGAGTATGCCGTGTTTGTCATACACCTTCTTCATCAGTTCCATGCCGCCGCCATAATAGAACCATGCATACTGCTCAGGCGTGGTCATACCAAAAGGCATGGAGCTGAAAAACAGGGTATTGGGGTCCTTACCCTTCCAGTAGTAGGAGGCAGAGTGACCCATGTCATACTGGCCACCACGCACCATGTCGAAAACACCAAACGGCGACTTGTGTTTATTCTTGGAATCGATGGTGATTTTCAGGCGGCCTTTGGACATGGTCGCTACCATCTTGGCCAGATTCTTGGTGGCATCACCGAAGATGGGGAAGTTAGAAGGCCAGGTTTCAGCCAGTTTCAGACGGTACACCTTATCTGCAGAAAATGCTGGATTAGCCAGTGTGATTACGCACACTGCTAGTAACATTTTGCAGGATAACCTGTGGTTAATCATTTTTGCTCATCCTCTTTATTAATTGTTGGCATGGTATCGATATAATGGCCAAAAGCAGCTGTAGTTGCTACTAACAACAGTTAGATATAGCAGATATTGGAGGTAATACTGACTATTCAGAGAATCTATGGTTAGGAGATAGTCTCACTCCAGCGCTTGCGCTTGCGGTAGATAGTTGAGCTGTCAATCTGTAGCTGCTCTGCAGCCCGTTGCACATTACCTTCGCACAACAGGATTGCGCGCTCAATGATATCCCTCTCCTCTTCCCATAGTGGACGTATCTGACGGTTCTGTACACTTTCTAATCTATGCCAGTTATCCTTCCGCCGGGCAATAAAGCCATCCAGGTTTGTATCCATGCGCTGCAACAACTCCTCTACATTTCTGCCACTAATCTGTTGTCGTGGATGTTGCGCCAGCAGATTCTGAATTACATTTTCCAACTGCCTGACATTACCTGGCCAGCTGTATTGATTAAGCCTTTCAACTGCCTGGGGTGATAACTCACAAGAGTCACAGTCAGGATGCTCTTTACAGTGATTTTGTAGAAAATACTCTGCCAGCAGGGTGACATCTCCTTCTCGTTCCCGCAGTGGTGGCATTTCGATGGGAAGCACATACAGTCGAAAGAACAGATCTTCCCGGAATCTGTTCAGCTTTACCTGCTCCATCGGGTTCTTATTGGTGGCACATATAATCCTTGCATCCATGGTCAGCTCTTCACTACTCCCCACAGGCTGGTATTTACCCGACTGCAGGAAGCGTAAAAACTTGGCTTGCAGATCGTAATCCAGATCACAGATCTCATCCAGAAACAGGGTTCCACCATGGGCCAGGCTGGCTGCACCTTCACGATCTTTGGTAGCACCAGTAAAGGCTCCCTTACAATGCCCAAAGATCTCACTCTCAACCAGATCTTTCGGGATAGCAGCACAGTTTCTGGCAATAAGTGGTTTATCTGCTCTGGAACTCAGCTTATGAATCGCCTCTGCACATAACTCCTTACCGGTTCCGCTTTCTCCGGTAATAAACACTGCGGCATCACAACGTGCTGCATTGGTGATGATCTGGTAGAGGGCTTGCATGCGAGCCGACTGACCAATGATACTGGATATTGGCGAACTAGGAAGTGCAGACTGGATCTTAGTAAGTGCACTCTTCAGTCTGATTTTTTCCAGGACATTTTGTACCGTGGTGGTCAATCGTTCCTGGTTCAGCGGCTTAACCAGGTAGTCTTCCGCACCACTAAGAATTGACTCACGGGTGCTTTCTGAACTGCTCTCCGTGGTCACCACGACCACCACCGTTTCAGGCCTGACATTTTTTACATGCCTGAGCAGTTCTATCCCATGCCCATCCGGCAACAACAGGTCCAGGAGGATGATATCCGGATCTAGTTGATCAAACCGCTCAATTGATGAGGCCAGTGTACCAACGATTGTTATCTCCAACGGCAACTGTTTTAGAAACACCTTATAGGCCTGGGCCAATAGTGAATCGTCTTCAACAATCAGTAGCGATGCGGGCTTCATTCCATAACCCTAAGAGTCCTGTGGAGATTATGAATTAAGTATGGTGCAAATTGCATATTATGCAATTTGCATCTGGCAATATTCAGATACTACTTTGAGACCCACATACTTTAACTTCACTTCAGTTTCCCTATCCGTACTTTTTCTTCTACCGATTCAATCAGATAGCATGAATAATGATGTAATTCCCAGAGCCTGATCACACATGGTACGCATCCTGCACCTTGCTATAACAGCCAAGCATGATCGAGGACAAACAGTGTTGAAAAATGGACCCAACAGCTTTTTCGAATTCAGGGACAGCCTCCTTTCTATGACCCAGGCTACTGGGGATAAAAATGAACTGTCTATCACTGAGCTTCAGGAAGCGTACCGTGAGCGCCTTAGCAAACAGGTCATGGAAATCATCAATGATTTACATCTGCTGCGGCATAACAAGCATAAGGAAGATACTCTGCTCAACCTGATGCATACCCTCTCATCCATGGCATCAACTGCAGATACATTTGGCCTGAGCAGGCTAGGCGAACTGGCATTTCTCATGCTCTCGCTGGTAAAAGAGTGTGTTAGGGAAAATGGTTTACCCAATGACCAGAAAATCGAGCTGTTTCTGAGCCAGTTAAAAGAACTTGCCTTGTTAGCCGGAATTGAGCTGAATCTGCATGATGATACCGACATACAGGATCACGAACCCACACCCTTCACCGATGACCAGATAATAGCCTCCACTGCTTCTGACTCACAGCCATCTCTGAATTTATCAGAGGAAAACCTCAGATGTTATGAACAGATGGTTTCCACCAGTAGCGACATGCTGGCCATGATTGATCTGGATTATAGATATGTAATCGCCAACCACTCCTATGTAAATCAGTTTGGGCTCAGTGTGGAAGAGATAGTTGGAAAGAAGGTGGAGGATGTGGTTGGGACAGACGTATTCGACCAGATGCTAAAACCCAGAATTGATAAGGCGATGGATGGATACTCAGTACATTTTGAATCCTGGATGACTATCCCCAACGACAAATCAATTAAATCCATATATATCGATGTCATTTACGTGCCATATCAGGACAAATCAAACAATATTCGAGGCATGATTGTAGCAGCGCGTGACATCACTAGCAGAAAAACCATGGAAGACCTTCTAACGGAGAGCGAATTTCGTTTCCGACAACTGGCAGAGAACATACCCCAGGTGTTTTTTCTGAAAGATGCACATCTGAACAACATGCTTTATGTAAGTCCTGCCTATGAACGCATATGGGAACAGGAGTGTGAAAGCCTGTACCAGAAGCCTTTGTCTTTTTTAGATGCAATTCATCCGGATGATCGCCAGATGGTAATGGACGGGCTAGCGGACCAGAAACAGGGCAAACAAGTTCAACTGGAGTATCGAATAATACGCTCCGATGGTGAAGAACGCTTTATCCGCTCGCAAACATTTCCCGCGTATGACGATAATGGAGAATTGTCCATGATTGCAGGAATCGCAGAAGACATTACAGAACGCCACCTAATTGATCTTGAACTCCAGGAAAGCGAACACAAATTTCATACCATCTTCGATATGGCAGGCGTGGGAGTTGCCCTGAGCAATCTACCCGAAGGCGATTTTATCGCTGTAAATAAACGCTTTTCCGAAATGCTGGGATATAGTAATGATGAAATATTAAACCTCTCCTCCAATGACATAACTCATCCACGTGATCTGGCTATAAGTGTGGAACATGTAGCTAAACTGGTAGCGGGTGAAATTGATACATTCAAAATTGAAAAACGCTACCTAAACAGAACTACCGGTGCGGTGATCTGGACACGCTCCACGGTATCCATAACCTGGAGTGTTCGTGACGGCTCCAGACATATGATAGAAGTAATCGAGGATATAACCGATAGCAAGCAGACCCAAAATGCTCTAATCGAAAGTGAAGAGAGATTCAGGTCGCTCACTGAGCTCTCTCCGTGCGGTATTTTTCGAGCCAATCGCAGTGGAGAGTGTATCTATGCCAACTCTATGACTGCCAGCATAACCGGCATGAGTATTAATGAGTGTCTGTCTGGTGGGTTGTTTCAAACCCTATCCGCAGAAGACGTGGAGTGGGTAAAGGAGAGTTGGAAGGAGTGCGTTGACACCCATACCTGCTTTAGCGAAAGGTTTCGACTACTGCATGACAGTGGAAAATCGGTGTGGGCCAAATGCCAGGCGGAGCCGGTATTCGATGCCAATGGAAAGCATGCCGGATTTATTGGAACCCTGACCGACATCACTGAATTAAAGCTGGCTGACTATAGGGGTCGACAGGCAGCCAGTGTGTTTGAAAATACCATAGAGGGCATTGTAATTACCGACGATAAAGCCAGGATTACTGCGGTCAATCCTGCTTTTGAAGCCATCACCGGCTATTCAGAACAGGAGGTAGTAGGCAAGAACCCGAACATCCTGCACTCCGGACGACAGCTTACTGACTTCTATCATGAGATGTGGGCCACATTACAGGAAACAGGTTACTGGCAAGGTGAGGTCTGGAACCGGAAGAAGGATGGCGAAGTCTATCCTGAGTGGTTAACCATAAGCACAATTAGAGATGAGAATAATGAGGTACTAAACTACGTTGGAGTATTCTCAGATATCAGTGAGATTAAGAAGACCAAGGGTGAACTAGCGTTCATCTCCTACCATGATCCGCTAACTGATCTACCCAATCGTGTGCTGTTTTACGAACATCTACAACATGCCATAAACCGTGCCGAAAGGACTTCATCAAATATGGCGCTGCTGTTTATTGACCTGGATCGATTCAAGGATGTAAATGACAGCCTTGGTCACAATGTTGGGGACAAACTGCTTACCTTGGTGGCACAGCGACTCTCAGAGATATTGCGTAGCAACGACACTATCTCCAGAATTGGTGGGGATGAATTTACCATCCTGATCGAAGATCTGACTTCACAGCATGAAGCAACCACCATTGCAGAAAAAGTTATCAATGGCTTTACAACACCATTTAAAACCAATGGGAGTGAACTGTTTATCTCCCCCAGTATCGGAATCAGCATCTATCCAGAAGATGGAATAGAACCAAATATCCTGCTTAAGAATGCAGATGCCGCCATGTACCTGGCAAAGGAACATGGGCGTAACTGTTACGAGTTCTATACCCCATCCATGACCGACTCTGCCTTGGAAAAGATCTCCATGGAGACCAGCATTCATCATGCTATTGATAACGATGAATTCTTACTTTATTACCAACCAAAATTCGACCTGAGAAACGGCAAACTGGTCGGGGCCGAGGCCCTGCTGCGCTGGCACTCCAAGGCGCATGGTGAAATTCCTCCTGGGAAATTCATACCCATTATCGAGGAGTCCTCAACCATTCTGAAACTTGGAGACATGGTGTTAGACATGGTATGCAGTCAAGGCAAATTCTGGCTGGATAACGGCTATGATGTGGGTCGCCTGGCAATTAATATCTCTGGCAGACAGATTCAACAACCCAATTTTGTGCAGAAGGTTACTGCAATCCTAGACAAACACGGTATCAATGGAGAGCTGCTGGATTTTGAGATTACCGAAGGCTTTATCATGCGCCAGGCTAGAACCGAGGTAGATACTCTCAATCAATTACGCAGCATGGGAATATCCCTCTCCATAGATGACTTTGGTACTGGTTACTCGTCCCTTTCTTATCTGAAACTGCTACCGGTTGATACCCTGAAGATCGACCAGTCCTTCGTACGGGATATAGGCAGAGATAGTAATGATGAAGCGATTGCACGAGCCATCATTGCCCTGGGGCACTCTCTGGAGCTAACCATAATTGCTGAAGGGGTGGAGACTGAAAGTCAGAATACATTTCTACAACAGGAGGGGTGTGATCAGATGCAGGGATATTTGCGATCCAAACCACTCCCCGTCAAAGAGTTTGAGAAACTGCTGGAGGAGAACCAAAGGTCTGAGTAAGGCCTCCTCACACTAGCCTTGCCATCTACAGGCCCAGCTCTTCCGGCAGTTTCTCAAACCATCAATAGACACAGGATCAACTGCCTTAAATTTCCATATAGAACAGGTGAGTATTTATGGTCCTAATCAAATTTTGTGATGGTTAAACAATGAACAAAACACCAGGAGCATGCTCTATCCTCTATGATTGTATGAATTGTTATTGTTTGGATTAAACAGATTGGATGTCATGTTGACTACTATTCCATCTGGGTATTTCCAGGAGGCACAACTATGAACAACCGAACAATGCTAGCGTTATTCACCATTATTCCGTTGCTGTTAGGCAACGCAGCAGTGCACGCCACTGAGGGCACTGTAAAACATACTCAACATGTACAAACATCCACATCTCTCAACTTCTTTGATCCATCTACCTGGATGAAACCAGGTAGCGCTAAAATGCCATTAAACCTGGCCCATCCCAAGACCTGGATGATGTTTGCTGATCCCAATGCCCACACCACCATTCACACCGCATTCATGAATCCTGAAAACTATACCCAGTTCATGCAGCCTCAGTTTTGGATGCAGTTCATGAACCCAAAAAACTGGTTGGCCTGGTTTAACCCTGCCTCCTATGAGGTGCTTTTCAAACCAGAAACCTACCTGGGATGGATGAGACCAGAACCATATCTGCACTTCATGGATCCAGGCATATTCATGCAGATGATGAATCCTGGTGCTTATCTTGGGCTGATGAATCCAGCCACTTATATGCAGTGGATGAATCCAGCAGCATATACATTTACCCCAGCAGACACAGCAGACACAGCAGACACAGCAGACAGCAGCAGCTTTAACTGGTTTGCTCCAGAAACCAGGTCGCAATCGTTGAGCCAAGGCGAAACACAAAAGTCACCCGGCGGTTAGACAAGATAATAGTTGCAC
>JANQEV010000025.1 GCA_028278145.1 Chromatiales bacterium
CCCTGGAAGTTACTGATCTTGACCAGGATGGAGTTGCTGAGACCGCATTTATCTACCGACTTGCATGCAGAAGTGATGTCAGTGGTGCGGCCATGAAACTGATGATGCATGAAGGAAAAAAGAAACTGGCAATACGTGGGAGTACCATGACGCCGTACGAACCGGGCGAGATGAATGTGGACCCTGCATTTAATTCCTCACCGGTGATATTCAGAAGCCATGCGGTGCAGCGATGGAATATGTTTAACAAGGAGTTCTTTGATAGTAATCTTGGTGGGCAGTAATAGTCGAGAGTGATTAACAGCGGATCAGATTAACAACCGCTTGATATCTGATTAATCAGTGCCTGGTTTCCCGTATATGGTGAGGAGATACCTTAACCAGCTTGGTAGGCAAATCTTGTATTTACCGGTAATTCATCGCTTACGGCAATTCCCTGGGAGTGTAACGACTCAGAAATCAGCTTATTCAGGACTTCGTCTTTTACCCAAAACAGAACTGTATCATCAGATGCAACCGTTGCTGTATACATCCTTGGCTTTAGATTAGACAGGGCGTACTCGGACATGCTGTGACTAAGATCGATGGAGGTAACTCGTCCGTCAATGCTCTCAAGGGTGACTGAACCTTTGATCAGGAATACAGCCATTCTCTGGCTGTCTCCAATCTTGAATATCTGTTCACCTTTGGCATATTTTCTAGTGACAGCAACTTCTGCAAGTGCATTCAGAGAAGATTCTGATAGCTGATGTAACGGTTGCTTTGTGTGCAGGTCGTCGATGTTAACTTCCATCTGGTCACTCCATCAAAAAACATATATGCACCTAACTATTGTTAGTGCAGCACGGCTATCTTCCCTGGGTCTTCCATGAAGTGCCGTAAATTATCAGGTATGTAGCTATTGCCCCGGCTTGCTTGGAGCGGGGGAGGGTAGTTTATGATTTTTGTCAATTATAGGCAATAGTTCTTTGCATACATCTACTTAGGTAGGTTGGAGTGGAGATTAAATCCAAGAAGCGGAATAACCTGGAACTTGGTTTAAATACGCTAAACCAAGCTCCAGGGATTATGACGATAACTCAGGTTTTTCGTTACAGGCCTAAAGAGAGTCCACCCCGGTTGTTACCCTCTGCTTCGCCACCCCTTAATTTGCGTAGCAGTGGTTGAGTAGGGTAACCGTCAACGGCCATACCAAGTCGTTTCTGCTCTTTGCGTACGCTGGCACGGGTATTGGCTCCAATTACTCCGTCCACTTTGCCTACGTCATAGCCCTTTGACTTCAGGATGGTCTGTAGCTCCTTGGTCTCTTTTAGGGTCAGGTAGGCGATAGTGTCACGTCCCTGGCTGACAGGAGGTGCACCGTTGAGACGGGTGCCCAGGTATGCTGCTGTGGTGGCATAGACCAGAGACTTGTTCCACTCGGTGTAGATGCGGAAGTTCTGGTAGGCCAGGAAGGCCGGGCCATTCTTGCCCATTGGGAGCAAAAGTGATGCCTCAAGGTCATCTGCTGGCAATTTTCCATTGCGTTTCTTTACACCCCACTTAACCCAGGTGCTACGTGGCAGCATGTTGTTAAGATTGGACTGCTCCCAATCCATCTTGGTTGGCACAATTACTTCCTCCAGCCAGGGCTCTCCTCTGCGCCAGCCGTAGTGGGCCAGGTGTTTTGCTGTAGAGGCTAGAACATCCGGTTTGCTGGTTAGAAGATTGATACGACCGTCTCCATCTGCGTCCAAACCATGTTTGATATAGTCGGTGGGCAGAAACTGAGTCTGGCCCAGCTCTCCGGCCCAGGCACCCTTCATCTCATCTCTGCTCAGGTAGCCCAGGTCCAGAATCTTTAGTGCTGAGATCAACTGGGGCCGGAACAGTTCCGGGCGGCGGCAGTCGTGGGCCAGGGTGGCCAGGGAACGCAGAGTATCGAAGTTGCCGGTATTGGCTCCGAAGTCGGTTTCCAGGGCCCAGAAGGCAATTATGACCGGGGCAGGAACGCCATACTGATTTTCCAGCTGACTGAAAAGATCAGCATATTGCTTCAAATATTTTTTGCCGTGTCGCATGCGGTACTTGCTTACCATGCGCCCGGCAAATTTGAGGAAGGTCTGGGCGAAGACCCCCTGTCTGCGATCCATGGCTATAACCTTGGGGTTATAGGTCAGCTTGTCCAGCTCACGGATTGAACTGCTGGAGATCCCTTCCGCAGCCGCTTCCTGTTTTACGCCTTTGATCCAGCTGGTAAAAGATTCATTGTTGCAGCCGTCGGCTGATGCAGTTGCCGTAACGATACCCAGCATAAGCAGCATGCCCCACGCCAGAAACGGGCTGGTCGAACGATTCATACTCTGTTCCTTTGTTTTAGATGTTCAGTGATAGCCAGGTGGACATTTATACCACAGCTTCGAGTTTGGGTTTTGAGTTAATAGATGGAGTATAAAGGGAAGCAAATGCCTAAGAAAACTGTAATCGGGTGCTGATCTATAATTAACATATCAAATCTTATTACATTTTCCTCATAGATGAGGGGGGAGTTATCCCATGGCAATCTCACCTGTCACCACTCCTGCCATCACTGAAAAGCAGAGCCAAGCCGATACTGCAAAGGTGCAACCCACCAGTGCTGCAGAAAAGCAAAAGCAGACGTTGAATGCCTCCATTGTTTCCACCTCTATTGAAGTAAGTCTCAGCAGTGGTAACAAACCCCTTGCAGTACTTCTGCAATCCACCATTGAGCATCTGAACGAAGTGTTGGAGCCGGAGTTTGGTCCCAATGCCATTCAGAAGGCATACGATGAAGGGTTGGATGTGAGCCCCGAGGCCACTGCGCAACGGATTGTGGATCTTTCCACCGGATTCTTTGAGGCCTATAAAGCGCAACACCCGGGAGAGGATGAGGCTGTACTGCTGGAACGTTTCATGGAGATCATCGGTGGTGGAATCGATAAGGGCTTTGAAGAGGCCAGGGATATCCTGGATGGGTTGCAGGTGCTGGAAGGTGATATAGCTGCCAACATCGACAAGACCTATGAACTGGTACAACAAGGCCTGCAGGAGTTCTTTGATCGCATGCTGGAGACCATCCAAGGAACTGAAGAGCAGGCTGAAGCAGAGGAGCTGGAGTAGTTATAGCTGCTTCCCATGTGGAGTAGGGCGCCCTGATTCATCCAGGGTTACAAACACCAGCTTGTCCACAGTCAGGATGGAGCTGTGGGTCAGCTTATTGCGTACTTCACAGCGCAGGGTCACCGAGGTGGTACCAAAGCATACTACGGCCATGCCTATCTCAATGATGTCACCCTGGCGGGCGGAACTGACAAAGTTGATCTCGGAGATGAACTTTGTCACCACACGTTTACTGCCCAGTAGATCGATAGTGAATACGGTGGCCTCTTCATCGATCCAGCGTAGCAGGCTGCCTCCGAACAGGCTTTCGTTGGGGTTGAGGTCTTCCGGCTTCACCCATTTGCGGGTAAAGAATTCCATGCTATCTGTCATGACTTGCGCCCTGTATGTGCTGTAAATAGATCCGGCTCGTGCAAGGTTATCCCAGAACTAGCCAGGAATGATAGCGCGGCCCAAATAGGTTCTGGATTCGCTCCCTCCCACCTGAGACGCAGACATGTTCGTTATCGCTGCTGTATGAAAGGGTAAATTTGTGGCTGCATGGAGCGGTAGCAGTGGGAATATTTAGTGTCTAGATGCGAATAATTTTAATTCTTTGTATGAAAAAACCGAAAAACCCATGATTTTGGTAAGAATTTGGTCAGATTGTCCAAAACTTTACGGTTAGTATTAAAAACATCAATTGACATTGCGTCTACTATTATTGATATATGTCAATAAATATTTCTTGGCTTGTTGACAGGCATATATCAACTAGGAGCGCGGTGCCATCATGCTTGATATCTCTTCGGTCTCAAATACGGATGATCTGACTCCAATACTGGGAGGCTACTGGCCCGGTATACAGATCTATTACCCACCCATAAAGTACAACCCTCTCGACGGCAGTTACGAGACTATGGATCAGGCCAAACTTAGGTTGCAGAAGCATGCCTACCAGACCAAGGCCCATACTCTGCTGTTCGATCTGGAAGATGGTTGTCGTATGAAGGAGATGAGCCGGGAACTGCTGCTGCAGGAACTACCTCGCTTTCCGCAACGCAACTTTCAGATTGCCATCCGCATCAATCCCTTCCGTACTCCCGAGTATGAGGAGGATCTTAAGCTGATCAAGCAGATCCACAAGCACATTGATGTGATCATGCTGGCCAAGGCGGGTGAGGTGTACGGCGATGCAGAGATCAGGGATCTCTCTTCCTGGCTGGTTTCCATTGGTAGCGACCTTACCATCCAGCCCATTATCGAGCATCCACGCTCGCTGCAGATTGCCGGCGACATGATGAAGTATCCCACGGTGAAGCACGTGGTGTTTGGTATCCATGACTTCTCCAAGGCTATGGCCTACAAGATCACTCCCAGGAACTGGATCAACGAGCTCCAGACCTATTTTGACATGGTGACCCTGGAGGCCCGCATCAACGGTGCTGGAGTGATTGGTGGCGTGGAGGTGATGCTTACCAAGCACAACATGCCAGACTCTTGTGTGGAACAGAAGGACATCAGGCGCTGGTTGGACCTGCACGGAGATGAGGCCTCCCGGGTAGTGTTTGAGCATGCCCGCACGGAGACAGCCATGGGGTTAACCGGAAAACAGGTTATCCATCCCAACCATATAAATCTGTGCAAGGTGGCCTTCACCCCGTCACCGGAGGAGATTGAGCACAACGTGGCCATTCTCAAGGCCGCCATCGAGGCCGATGCCCTGCTGGGTGGTGCCATCCGTTTTGAAGGCGAGATGTTGGATCCACCTATGTTTGGCAAGGCGTTGCAGACCATCTTACGGGCTTATGCACTGCGGGCGTTACCGGCTGAGTACCGGGCCTTTGCCGTGGACGTGTTGATCCGACTGCCGGTTCACACTATTCGTGAAAACTGGCCGTACGGTCGTATCTGAGGAGTACGTGATGCAACAGAACAACAGTGAAACCTGGGAGTTTAATATCCCCGAGTTCTTCAACATTGGCACCGCCTGCACCTCACGACACCTGGGTACTGAGCGGGAAGATGCCACGGCCATGATCATTGAGGATAGTGATCTGGGTACCGATACCATCAGCTATCAAGAGCTATCTGATAGTACAGACCGTTTTGCTGCGCTATTGCAGTCCATTGGCTTGGAGGTGCGTGATCGTCTGCTGATCTGCCTGAAAAACTCCCTGGCCTATCCCGTATCATTTTTTGGTGCCCTGAAGGCGGGTGTGATTGCCGTACCCACCTCTACTCTACTTAGTGGCTCCGAGGTTCGGTACCTGGCCTCTGATTCCCAGGCCAAGGCCATAGTGCTTTCGGCCTCCATGTACCATAACCTGGTGCCGTACCTGGAGAGCCTGGATAACCTGGGCCATGTATTCGTCTCCGGGATCTCGAGTACTGATGGTCTGGACATCCCCAAGGGTTTAAACGTATATGCCCTGGATAGTGAGTTGAAGCAGGCCGAACCAATTGAACAGCCTTACAACAGTAAGTCAGGTGAGCCGGCCTATCTGATCTATACCTCTGGCACCACCGGTTTTCCCAAAGGGGTACTGCACTCTCACCGTTCCCTGTTGGGACGCACGCCTGCCAGTGAACACTGGTTCAACTTCAAGTCCAATGACCGCATCATGCACTCAGGTAAGTTTAACTGGACCTATGTTCTGGGTTCGGCTCTGATGGATCCACTGTACTACGGCCATACGGTTATCGCCTATGAGGGCAAGAACGAGCCAGGTACCTGGGTAGAGCTTATCAAGAAGCATGGCTGTACCATCTTCATTGGTGTGCCTACCATTTATCGTCAGATCATCCAGAAGACCGATGCCACCAAGATGGATACACCCACCTTGCGTCACTGCATGAGTGCCGGTGAACATCTCTCCAGCGAAATGGTGGGGGCCTGGCAGGAACGCTTTGGCCAGGATATTTACGAGGCCATAGGTATGAGTGAGATCTCATACTACATCTCTCACTCCATACATAATCCGATCCGCCCCGGTTCGGCCGGATTTGTACAGCCTGGGCACAAGGTATACCTGCTGGATCCAGAGTCGCTGCATGAGGTAGGCACTGAAGAGGAAGGGATGATCTGTGTGGCTGAAGATGATCCCGGCCTGTTCCTGGAGTACTGGCAACTGGAGGAAGAGACTCGCAAGGCCAGACGCAACGGTTACTTCTTTACTGGTGACTATGCCAAGCGCGACGAGGATGGCTACATCTGGTTCATTGGGCGCAAGGACGACATCATCAATACCTTCGGTTATCGCGTCTCGCCCCATGAGATCGAGCGGGTGATGAAGACCCATCCCAAGGTTGCCGACTGTGTGGCCCTGGGAATAGATATAGATGCCGGCAAGACCCTGGTAGGTATTGCTGTCATAGGCCATGGTGAGATCAGTGAGGAGGAAGAGGCAGAAATCCTGGAGTATGGTCAGGGGAATCTGGCGCGCTATAAGTGTCCCAAGCTAATCTACGTGCGGGATGATTTTCCACGTACCAAGAATGGCAAGGTGTTGCGCCAGGAACTACTCAAGGATCTGCAACAGGATTCGCCAGAACAGGAGGTATTTACCCCGGTCTCCTATCGTGCCCGCCGCTCACTGCTATATGTTCCGGCCTACAACCAGCGCTATATCACCAAGTCCCGTTCCCTGTTGGCAGATGGAGTTATCCTGGACCTGGAGGGGATACTTCCTGAACAGCGTGATAATGCCAGGCAACTGTTGCGAGATGAGTTTGCCCAGAGCAGCAATTTCGGTTACTCAGAACGCATCCTGCGGGTAAATGTCCTGGGTAGTGCTGATCTGGAGAAAGACCTGCAACTGGTCCGGGAGCTGGAGATAGATGCCATACTGTTTCCATACATAGAGACGGCGGAGCAGGTGCTGCAGGCCCAGGAACTGCTGGATAGCATAGGTCCGGAACTTGCGTTCATGATCAATCTTGCCACTCCCTTGGGAGTACTCAACGCACAGCAGATATGTTCTGCATCTGATCGTCTGTGCTGTATTGTGGCCGGTTCCAATCAACTGGCCAACCGCATGCAGATTGATATCAAGAAGAGCACCCGTGGCATAGTGCACTTTCTAAACATCATATCCCTGGCTGCCCGGGCCTATGGTGTCTGCATCATCGATGGACCCCACTACGACATTATGGATGAGTTCTCCTGTGAAGCTGCTACCAGGGATGCCTATCATCTCGGTTTTGATGGCAAGGCCCTGGTGCACCCGATCCAGATTGAATATATCAACGATATCTTCACGCCCAAGCAGGAAGAAGTGGAGAAGGCCAAGCGCATGCTGGATGCCTTCGATGCTGCAGCCAAGGAGGGCAGGGAGGTTATTATGTTTGAGAATGAACTTATAGACCGGGTCCAGATTGTGTGGGCGCAGCGTATGGTCACTCTGTATGATCGTTACCGTGAGCTTGGCCAAGATAAATTTTAGGCCCTAGAGGAGCAACAATGTCAAAGATAAACCAAGGCAGATTCTTTGAAGACTTCACCATCGGTGAGCGCATTGTGCATCCGCTACCGCGTACCATAACCGAGGGTGATGTTGCCTTATATATAGCCCTGACCGGGAGTCGCTACGCGGTACATTCTAGTGACGGTTTTGCCCAGGATGCCGGCTTCAGTAAACGTCCCATAGATGATCTGCTTATGTTCCATATCACCTTTGGCAAGAGCGTGATCGATATCTCCCTCAATGCCATCGCCAATCTTGGCTATGCCGAGGTGCACTTCCTGCGCCCGGTTTTTGTGGGTGATACGGTTACCCTCACTACCAAGATCATCGGCCTGAAGGAGAACAGCAACGGCAAGAGCGGTATAGTCTATGTGCACTCTACCGGGCACGATCAGCACGATCAGCTGATACTCAGCCTCAAGCGCTGGGTGATGGTGCGTAAGCGCAGCAGTGAGACCACAGGTATAAACCAGGTCCCGGAGATGCTGGGTTCCCTGCCGAATAACCAGACCATACATCTCCCGCAGATTGAGAGTATAGATACCACCCTCTCCGGTAGTGAGTACTTCTGGGAGGATTACCGGGCGGGGGAAAGATTGGATCATCCGGAAGGGATCACTGTTGATGCAACCGAACACACCATGGCCACCAATCTGTACCAGAACAACGCCAAGGTGCATTTCGATCACCACATGATGTTGCAGGGGCCCATGCAGCAGCGCCTGGTGTACGGTGGCCATGTTATATCCCTGTGTCGCTCCATCGCTTTCAATGGCCTGGGCAATGCCATGTGGATCTATGCCATCAACTCCGGGGCCCATGCCAACCCGGTTTTTGCCGGAGACACTATCTATTGCTATACGGTAGTGAAAGAGGTGATAGAACACGAGCGCCGGGATATCGGCCTGCTAAGGCTTCAGAGCGTGGGCCTGAAAAATATGAGTCCGACCGATGTGGAATCACCCAAGGATGCCGATGGTAAATATCTACCCAATGTGGTTCTGGATCTGGACTACACGGTAATCATACCCAGACGAGACAGATAGAAGCTCTGATTCAGTTCAGAGTATTGAATAGAGTATTCAGGAGATATATATGCTGCACCCCAATGACGCACTTTACGAATCTGGTAAGAATCTACCGGTAATCCCCAGCTGTGAGCACTTTGCCGGCAGCCAGAAACTCATTGCCAAGGCGTTTGATCTGCAACGAAAGTTGGGTCCAGTGTTTGATATAACCTGTGACTGCGAGGATGGAGCCCAGACCGGTCAGGAGGAAGCTCATGCCAAAATGATCGTGGACATGGTGATGGGTGAGGATAATCCCCATGCCATGGCCGGAGTGCGTATCCATGACTATACCCACAAGGACTGGAAGCAGGATGTGGATATCCTGGTGCCGGGCGCCGGGGAGAAGCTGGCCTATATCACCATACCCAAGTGTTCTGCATATGAGCAGGCCAAGGAGATGATTGAATATATCCAGGCTACAGCCAAGGCTTCAGGCCTGGATCGTGAGATACCTATCCATATCCTGATTGAGACCCATGGTGCTTTGCGGGATATCTGGGAGATTGCCACTCTGCCATGGCTGCAGGTGTTGGACTTTGGACTAATGGATTTTGTCAGCGGCTACCAGGGGGCCATACCGGCATCCTGCATGCGCAGTCCTGGGCAGTTTGAGCACAAACTGCTGCAGCGGGCCAAGACCGAAGTTACCGCTGCGGCCATTTCCAACCGGGTGATCCCGTCCCATAACGTAACCCTGGACCTGAAGAATCCATACCAGACCTATGCCGATGCCAAACGGGCCCGGGACGAGTTTGGGTTTATGCGTATGTGGAGCATATATCCCACCCAGATCCAGAGTATCGTGGATGCCATGAAACCTGACTTTTCCGAGATTGAAGCGGGACAGAGTATTCTGCTGGCAGCATGGAAGAATGATTGGGGTCCTATTCAGTACGAAGGAGAACTGCATGACCGTGCCACCTATCGCTACTACTGGGAGCTGGTGCAACGTGCGCACTTCAGTGGCCAGCCACTCAAGGACGAGATCATGCAGGCGTTCTTTTAGATGGATATTTAGCCGCAAATGAACGCCAATAAACGCGAATTTAAGTAAAAGCTGTAGGCAAGAATAAGCGTTAGCATTTCTGGCTGATGGTTGGATGTCATGGTTTCAAAACCCGTTATCCATTTAGAAAATAGTTAGCCGCAAATGAACGCTAATAAACGCGAATTTAAGTAAAAGCTGTAGGTCAGAATAAGCCCCAGCGTTTCTGGCTGCTGGATGGATGCCCTGGTTTCAAAACCCGTTATCCATTTAGAAAATATTTAGCCGCAAATGAACACCAATAAACTCAAATATAAGTAAATGCTGTAGGCCAGAATAAGCCCCAGCGTTTCTGGCGGCCGGTTGATGCCGCAGTTTAAAAAAACCGTTATATTTCTAGATAAATATTTAGCCGCAAATGAACACCAATAAACGCGAAATATCGCAAAATATATTGCTGCTACCGCTAAAAAAAAGATTTTTGGAGTTTATTTGCGAAACGTTTGCGGTGATTGGCGTTTATTTGCGGCCTGCTTTTGATTTTTAGTTTGCGTTCACTAGCGGTTACCTTCTTTACCAAATTCAAAAGAGATACATGGTTTATACTCTGGTGTGGATAAACCACAGGGTATTTGAGCATGCAGAAGATCAGGGTTGGTATCAGCAGCTGTCTGCTAGGTGAGGAGGTGCGTTTCGATGGTGGGCACAAGAACAATCCATATATAGTTGGCACCCTGGGGCAATACTTTGAATTTATCCCTTTCTGTCCCGAAGTGGATATTGAACTGGGCATTCCGCGTGAGCCGATTCATTTGGTAGCGGAGAGTAATGGCACCAGGTGTGTTGGCACTAAGAGTAAAGACCTGGACGTTACGGATAGGCTGATTGAGAGTACGGATAACCAGAGGCAGTGGCAGCAGGACATCTTCGGTTACATACTTAAGAAGGATTCCCCCAGTTGCGGCATGGAGCGGGTAAAGCTGTATCGTAACGGTGGTGTGGAACGCACCGGGGTTGGCATCTTTGCTGAGCGCATGATGCATAATTTTCCCCTGTTACCAGTGGAAGAGGAGGGCAGGCTGGGCGATGCAGTGTTGCGTGAGAATTTCATTCAACGCGTATTTGTGTATCAACGCTGGTGCCGTATGTGCAGTGACGGTCTCTCCTGGGCAGCCCTCACAGATTTCCATGCCCGCCACAAGCTGATCCTCATGAGTCATGATCAGAACAAGACCCGGGACCTGGGTCGTGAACTGTCTGACTCTTCGTCTCAGGCTATTGAGGAGTATGCCCAGAGCTATGTAGCTCACATGATGTCCATCCTGAAGATCAAGGCCACCCGGGGTAACCATGTGAATGTACTGCAACATATACAGGGGTATCTCAAGAAGCAGTTGGATAAAGCTGATAAAGAGGAGTTAACCCATTCCATTGAGCAGTACCGTCTAGGCTACTTACCGCTGATCGTCCCGGTGACCCTGTTACGGCACCACTTTATGAAGTTTCCTGATGAGTATATTCAGCACTCATACTACATGAGCCCATATCCAAATGAGCTGATGTTGTTGAATAGCATCTAGCTATGGTGGCCCGTCATGACCGGTAAAAAGTGAATTTAACTAATAATTTAATGGTAAAAATTTTAATACTGGTTATTTGAAAACAACATATACATTGTTATGTATGGATGTATCCATGGATTGAGCCGTACCTATACATAGTATTAACAATGCTGTAATTGATTTCAGTTCTGCCTGTTGCCTGGCTGGAACGTAGAAAAAGAGTATCTCACACTGTTTGTTATCTTCAGTTAAGTCCCGGCCAAGTATGCAGTTTATTTCAGAGTGTGGTTTGCACTGTCTATGCTGCTTGTGATTGGCAGATATAAACCGATGCTGATATGGCAGTTATACGTGTCACTCATGCAGTGAAAAATCAATTTTAAATATTGGTTTTTCAAGTGTTTTATGTGTGAGTATTTAAATACATTTCTATCATTCCATTGTGATATAAGTACCGCGACGCCTAATAAAAAAAATGGCACGGATGTGATGTTTCAGATGTACCGCTTCCAAAAGCCATTGTAGTTTGACGTCGGTAATAGTCTTTATATATCAGCTGTAATTTTCTGGAGGGTAGTCTATGAGTACGCAGCAGGACTCGGCTGGTGTGGCCTATTGGAAGGCCAACATCAGACTGGTAACTATTTGTTTAATTATTTGGGCCGTTTGTTCATACGGTTTTGGAGTTATTTTGCGCCCGGTACTGGATTTGATTCCTGTCGGTGGTGTGGGTCTCGGTTTCTGGTTCGCACAACAGGGGTCAATGATCGTTTTCTTGGTGTTGGTATTTTACTACGCCTCCGCAATGAATAAGTTGGATCGTCAGTTTGACGTCCACGAAGACTGATAAGGAGTAGCCTTCATGGATCTTCAAACTTTGACCTACATCGTGGTAGGCGCAACATTCTCTTTATATATTGGTATTGCCATCTGGGCCCGTGCCGGAACCACGGGTGAATTTTATGCTGCAGGTCGCGGCGTTCATCCCGTAGCCAATGGTATGGCTACTGCTGCGGACTGGATGTCGGCTGCTTCCTTTATCTCCATGGCAGGGCTTATTGCCTTCAAAGGCTATGATGCCTCCCTGTTCCTGATGGGCTGGACCGGTGGTTATGTACTGCTGGCCATGTTGCTCGCTCCTTACCTGCGTAAGTTCGGCAAGTTCACTGTGCCGGAGTTTATCGGTGACCGTTACTACTCAAAGGTAGCGCGTATGGTGGCAGTACTCTGCCTCATCGTGGCTTCCATTACCTACGTAATCGGCCAGATGAAGGGTATTGGTGTTGCATTCTCCCGCTTCCTGGAGCTGGATTATGCCACTGGTCTGTATGTAGGTATGGCCATCGTGTTCTTCTATGCCGTACTCGGTGGTATGAAGGGTATTACCTATACCCAGATCGCCCAGTACTGCGTGCTGATCTTTGCCTATACCGTACCTGCAGTATTCATCTCCATGAATCTGACCGGCAACCCACTGCCACAACTGGGTCTGTTCAGTGCCACGGCTGATGGTACGCCACTACTGGTGAAGCTGGATCAGACCATTATGGATTTGGGGTTTGCGCAATATACGGCGCAGAAGGGCGGGACGCTTAATATGGTGTTTTATACTTTCTCCCTGATGATCGGTACTGCTGGTCTGCCACACGTTATCATCCGTTTCTTCACCGTACCCAAGGTTAAGGATGCCCGTAGCTCTGCCGGTTGGGCCCTGGTATTCATCGCCATCCTGTACACCACCGCTCCTGCTGTTGGTTCCATGGCGCGTCTGAACCTGACCAATACCATCCAGACTGGTCCGGTTGGTGAGGTGAGCGCCAACCTGGAGTACGAGAAGCGTCCACAGTGGTTCAAAAACTGGGAAAAGACCGGTCTTCTGAAGTATGAGGACAAGAACGGTGACGGCCGTATCCAGTACTACAATGACAAGAACCCGGAGTTCGCCAAGAAGGCTGAGTCATACGGCTGGAAGGGTAACGAGATGACCAAGGTTGACCGCGACATCATGGTACTGGCCAACCCGGAAATCGCCAAGCTGCCTAACTGGGTCATCGCCCTGGTAGCTGCCGGTGGTCTGGCAGCAGCGCTGTCCACAGCTGCTGGCCTGTTGCTGGCCATCTCCACCGCCATCTCTCATGACCTCATGAAGAGTATGTTCACCCCGAACATCTCTGAGAAGGGTGAGCTCATGGCAGCTCGTGTGGCTATGGCAGGTGCTATCGCAGTGGCCGGTTATCTGGGGCTGCATCCTCCCGGGTTTGCGGCACAGACGGTGGCTCTGGCCTTTGGTCTGGCAGCATCATCCATCTTTCCTGCATTGATGATGGGTATCTTCAACAAGAGGATTAATAATACCGGTGCGGTAACAGGTATGCTGGTAGGTCTGGGGTCCACCCTGCTCTATATCTTCACCTATAAGGGCTGGTTCTTCATTCCAGGTACCAATATGCTGCCTAACACAACGGCTAACCATCTGTTTGGTATCGCTCCTGAGGCCTTCGGTGCTATTGGTGCCATGCTGAACTTTGCATCAGCCACTATTGTGTCCAAGCTGACAGCGCCTCCACCAGAGCATATCCAGCATCTGGTAGAGGATATCCGTATTCCGAAGGGAGCCGGAGCTGCTACAGATCATTAAGTTACCAGCTTAATGTAGTGTAGAATGAGGGACCCCGGACTACCGGGGTCCCTTTTTTTACATCCGTCTGTTACCGGTTAGGGATGTCCGGAGAAGTAGCACCAGGGAATTAGGATGCCTGATACTGACTATTGTTAGGAGCCTAGATTGGAAGTAGAACTGCTTGAAATTCGCGATTTTCTCGCTTCCCACCATCCGTTTGATCAGCTATCCAAGGAATCCCTAAATAGCAGCCTGGGTGATATCGAGATCCGTTACCTGCGCCGAGGTACTGATATAGACAGTGATGACGGTTTGCTGGACTCCCTGTATCTGATTCGCACCGGGGCAGTGGAACTGCACAACAATTATGATGAACTGCTGGCCAGGCTCGCTGAAGGAGATATGTTTGGCTACCGTGCATCACATCGGGAAGAGTATGAGAATATCCGTGGCGTAGTGATTGAGGATACCCTGGTATATCAGTTTCCAGCGGATACCGTGGATGCGTTGTGTGATAAGCATCCGCAGCTGGACTATTTTCTGGCTCCGGTGGGTGGGGAGCGTCTGCGTGAAGCCATCACCCATGTAGGAGATGAGGGTGATGCACAGCTGAGTATGATGACTGCCCACATAAGTGACCTGATCAAACGTCCTCCGGTAATCATGCCGCCCACTGCAACCATACGTGAAACTGCCGTTATGATGAGCGAGGAGCGGGTCTCCTCCATACTGATTACCCAGGGTGAAAAACTCCAGGGCATAGTCACCGATCGAGACCTGCGAAATCGCGTGGTGGCCAAGGGGTTGGACTATGACCTCCCTATTACTGAGATCATGAGTACCAATACCTGTACTGCTGATATCAGCGACTATGCCTTTGAGGCACAGTTGCAGATGGCCAGGCAGAACATCCATCATCTGCCGGTGGTAGATGGGGACAAGGTTGCCGGTATGCTCACCGCAACCGATCTCACCAAACATCACACCACCTCTGCGGTATACATGGTAGGTGATATCTACAAGCAGAATAATATTGAGTCCTTGCAGGAGATCAGTGCGAAAACCCCGGATCTATTGGTCAATCTGGCGGCGGCCGATGTTACCGCCGATAGTGCCGGTCATGTGATCACTTCCGTGGTGGATGCTTTGACCTGCCGCCTGATTCAACTGGCGCAAGAGAAGCTGGGAGAGCCCCCGGTTCCCTTCGCCTGGCTGGCGGCCGGATCCCAGGCCCGCAGTGAACAGACTGCCAAGTCAGACCAGGACAACTGCCTGCTGTTGGATGACAGTTATGACGAAAAGAAGCATGGTGAATATTTTCAACAACTGGCCAGGTTCGTTTGTGATGGCCTGAATGCCTGCGGCTATTTCTACTGCCCAGGAGATATGATGGCCATTACCGAAAAGTGGCGTCAGCCACTTAGGGTGTGGAGGCAGTATTTCAGCAAGTGGATTGAGCAGCCGGAGCCCAAGGCCCTGATGTTGACCTGTGTGTTTTTTGACCTGCGCTGTGTGTGTGGCGATCGCAATCTGTTCCGTAGTTTAAGGAAACATCTGCAGGAGAAGTGTCGGGGTAATCGTATCTTTTTGGCGCACATGGCTGGGAATGCCATGAGTCATCGTCCCCCCCTGGGCTTCTTTCGCAATTTTGTACTGATCCATGGTGGTGAGCACGACCACACCTTTGATCTGAAACATACCGGTATAGTACCCATTGTTGATCTAGCCCGTATATATACCCTGGCGGCAGGTATCAATGCAGTCAACACCCAGGATCGCCTGAAAGCGGCGGCTGAAGGTGGAGAGGTGACAGAAGAGGGTGCACGTGATCTGCAGGATACGCTGGAGTTTGTCAGCTTCCTGCGTATAGAGCACCAGGCACGGCAGATACGTGCCGGTAAAGAGGCAGATAACTTTATGTCACCTGAGGATCTATCCAACTTTGAGAGAAACCATCTCAAGGATGCATTCTCCGTGGTGCGCACCATGCAGAATGTTCTCAGCCAGAGATACAAGATTTAACCATAGGGCCGCCATAAGAAATGACGATCTGGCAACATCTATTTAGTATTGAGGAACGCCGCAACTGGTGGATGCGCAAGATGCCGCCATCACCCCTGCGTGACTATTACGAAGTACCATTCCCAGATGTGGAATCAGATTGGCGTCAGGTGGACTACCTGGCCCTGGATTACGAGACTACCGGGCTGGATGAACACAAGGATGAGATCCTGAGTATCGGTTATACAACCATCAATGGGTCCTGTATGCGGCTGGCTGATGCCACGCATATGCTCACCAGACCGCGATGTGTTATTCCTGGTGAGTCAGCGGTGGTGCACGGGATCATGGATGATGTGGCCTCCAGTGCAGAGACCTTGGAAGAGGTGCTGCCGCATCTGCTGCGTGCCCTGGCCGGTAAGGCCATGTTGGCCCACTATGCCACTATTGAGTACCACTTTCTCAGTAATGCCTGTAAACGTATCTACGGATTTCCCTTTGTTGGTAGGGTGGTGGATACACTGGCCTTGGAAGTACGTGTATTCCGGTCCCAGGAAAAGCCCATCCAACAGGGTGATCTGCGTCTGGCCAATACCCGTAACCGCTATGGATTGCCAAGGTATCGGGCGCATAACGCGCTGATCGATGCCATAGCTGCCGGAGAGCTGTTCCTGGCACAGGTGGCAAACAGGCAGGAGAAACGAACTATCCTAAAGGACCTGGCCGTGGTCAGTTGAGAGCCAGGTTCAAGCCTGCTTCTTGCCCTTGCCTCCCGCTTCCTCATTCATGCCAATGGATAGCGCCAGGACATTGTCCACCAGCCTGAAACCGACACTTCTGGCCGCCAGCAGCAGAAACAGGAACTGGGCGCCGAACAGAAATACATAGGTCGCAGCGATAGAGAGTGGCATGTCGCTGTTAAACAGCCAGGCAATGGCAAATGGCGGGATGAACATCAGGCTCAAACAGTAGAGATCGCGCAGCATACGCCAGTGGATTCCGGTATTCATAATCACTGCCTTACCAGAGTGCTTGCGGTAGAGCTCCTCCCAAAGCTCGGTCTGTTTCACCCGGCTGAAGCCGGCATCCTTGATCTGCGGAAATGCGGCCAACAGTTTTTTACTGTCGAAGGGTTGTCGGCGTGAAGTAAGAAATGCATCCTGGGCCGGATGTGGGAACTGCCTACGCATGTAGAGCAGACGATTTTTCCACACCTCATCCATCTTCCACACAAAGAGGGCAATAAATGTTGCCAGGCCAAAAGCGAATATTGTGATGGGCAGGTGGTTGTCCATTTCGCTCCAATGCACCATGCTGAGTAAAAGGGCTTCCACGCCGTATGGAAGATGCAACAAAAAGAGATAGAGCATTATGCCGTTGAGCAGGGCAAACATGCCCAGCAGCAGTTTATGGAGCTGATTCAGAAAGTTCATTGGTAGTGGTCAACTGGATTAGAATATATAAATTGGGAGTGGCGTTGTGTGCGTGAAACCAGTGCTTTTGCGGAAGACTCATCCAAGAGAGTAACAATATCTCCTTATTCTATACTTTTCAGTAGTTCAACAAAATCTTTTTCTGGTACTGGAGGACTGTAATAATACCCCTGAACCTCATTACACCCTTCCAAAGCAATAAACTCCTTCTGTTCCTCGGTCTCCACTCCTTCAGCAATGATTTGAAGCTGCAAGCTCTTACCCAAAGCAATAATGGCTCTTGTAATGGCCTCATCATCAGGATCATGTGGGATGCCATTCACGAAGGAGCGGTCGATCTTCAACTTGTTTACAGGAAGCCGTTTCAGATAACTCAATGCTGAATAACCGGTGCCGAAGTCATCAATTGCTAGCGTTACACCCAGGTCCCGGAGTTCTTCCAACATACTTATGGCTTTATCTGTTTGTCGCACGATAAAGCTTTCTGTTACCTCAAGTTCCAAACACTGCGGTTCAAGGCCGGTTTGTTCCAGCACATCTTGCACTGTTTGTACCATATCTCCACTCTGAATCTGTCGACCCGCCACATTGACACCTATGCGGCTTATATCAAGCCCGGCATCCTGCCAGGACTTAGTTTTAGCGCATGCCTCATGCAACACCCATCTACCAATGGGAACAATCAAGCCGGTGCTTTCTGCAAGAGGAATGAATTTGACGGGTGAGATTAATCCCAATTTTGGGTGTTGCCAACGCACCAGAGCCTCGGCCCCGATGAGTTGTCCCGTAGCTAGCGAATACTGAGGCTGGTAGTAGATCCTGAATTCATTCTGTTTCAATGCAACTCGCAGGTCGTTTTGCAGTTCCAGACGTTCCATCGCGGCATCAGTGAGATCCATGGTGTAGTAACAGTATCGATTCTTGCCTCTCTTTTTAGCACGGTACATAGCAGCATCTGCATTTTTCACCAACGTGGTCACATCTTTGCCATCCTCTGGATACAGGCTAATACCAATGCTAGTTGTAACATGCAATTCATGCGTATCGACTTGTAAAGGAGCTTCAAAGGCAGACAATATCTTTGCAGCCACATGGGCCACATCCTGAGATTCTTTTGTGTCTTCCATGATGAGAGCGAATTCATCACCGGAAATACGCGCTACCGTATCATCCTCCCTCACCTGGGAAGTCATACGCTCTGCCACCAGTTGTAATACCCTGTCACCCACCGCATGCCCCAATCCATCGTTTATAGGTTTAAAGTTATCCAGGTCGATAAACATCACACCAATGCCACCATTTTCTCGATGGGCCCGTTCTATGGCATGTTCAAGACGGTCATTAAACAGCAGCCGGTTAGGCAGGTTGGTCAGCGGATCATGGTGTGCCAGGTGTTCTAGTCGTTCCTGAGAGTCCTTGATAGCAGTGATATCCGACATAAGGCTGACGTAATGTTGGATCTCTCCAGTCTGGTCATCGCGCACGGCACTAATGGTTTGCCAGCAAGGGAAGATCTCGCCGTACTTGCGCCGGTTCCATATCTCACCCCGCCAATGGTCATGTTGGTTGAGTGAGGCCCACATGTCCTGGAAGAATGATGGGTCATGGCGGTCTGACTTAAAAATATTTGGGTTTTTTCCCAGGACCTCATCTTCCCTGTAACCGGTGATCTGCGTTATCGCTTGATTGACGCTGACTATAGTTCCTTGAGCATCCGTTATAATGACGCCATCAGTCGCATTTTCGAAAACTGCGGCCGCTTGTCTTAGTTTTTTTTCTGCCTGCTTGCGATTAGTGATATCGGTGAAGGTCACCACAGCACCGATGATTACATCATTATCTCTGATGGGGTATGAACGATACTCTACCGGGAAGGATGAGCTATCCTGCCGCCAAAACAGATCACCATCAATATGGGTTGGCTCACCGGTCTGATAGGTATGATAGATCGGGCAATCATCTTCTGGATATGGCTCACCGCTGAGGCGGGTGTGATGGGCCAATTGGTGGATATTTCTCCCCATAAGATCATGGGGTGATGAATAGCCGAACATTTGGGTGCATGTAAGATTGGCAAAGGTACAGTCGCCATTCATATCGACACCATAGATACCTTCGTGCGCGGAATCGAGAATGAGTTGAAGATTGTCCTTGGCACTGGCAATGGCCTCAGCAGCAACGCGCTTGTCACGACCCCAGCGGTAAAGCACCAGCAATATCCCAAGCATAAGGAGGGCTGCGGTGCCATATTTCACAATCAGTTGTCGTTCCAACTGCTCGGCAACAGAGAAATCCACCGTCGTAACGACCAAACCAATCATCTTGTTTTCATAGACTACCGGGCTGGCGGTAACAAGCAGGTGTTCCTCTTGCCTGAATATGACAGTCTCTCCATTACGACCTGTGGTAAAAAGCCGGTCGATGTCTTCCGGCAATGGCTTGTAGGCGGTACCAAGACGATACCTTTTCATATTCGTATGTGATAACACCTTTTTATTGGTATCCAATACGGCTGCTTCACGCAATGAAAAGTCTGCAAACTCCGGCTGATTGGAATGCAGGCTGTTTTCTGTCAGCGTTTTGATTGTCTTCCACAGCAGAAAGTAATCCCGGAAATGAATAGGCGCAGCAACCTGACTGGCAAACAGCTTGTTTAGCAACCTGGCCTGTTTTTCCACATTGCTGTGTGCGGCTTGGTGCTCCTTCTGGAAGCCGTAATTCAGAATGCTCGCGCAGGTTAAGAGGATAGCGGCCACGAATAACCAGGCCATTACACTCTGCCTGGAAAATTCATATCTGCCTTGTTTTTTGTTATTTTTTTTCACAAGTCTATTATTCTACCTGCTTTCCAAGCCGTACGAGCATCTCTTCTATAGGACGGAAGAAGCTAGTATCTTTGGCTACAAAACCATCAAGCCCAAATCTTATTAACAGGTCTCGACCTTGTCGTGTGGTACTCATTGTGAGCAGTGTATGTTGCAGTTTGTCTAAAATAGACTGCTTTACCTTATTGCCAGCCACAATTGGTGTAAATGGAAATGGACCCAGCTTCTCCAGGATCTGTAGCTCCTTGGCAGCTTCAGGATTTTTTCGTTGGAACTCTACCAGGACATACTCATCCACCGCGGCCACATCAGCCAGACCACCTAATACAGCTTCTATGCTGCCCACATGATTGTGCGCATTGATCTTGATTTTAAAAAAAAGATCGGTATTAACTTCTTGCAGTTTAAGGTGATGGTGTGGAGCCACATAACCTGAGTTAGAGCGTAGATCGGAATAGGCCAACACCTGTCCATTAAAGTCTCGCAGTTTTTTTTCTGGTCGCCCTCGCAATGAAATCACCATGCTGTGGTAGGTGGGTTCATTCTCGAAAAGCGGCACTGCTATCAGCTGCTGGCCGTCC
Source organism: Chromatiales bacterium (assembly GCA_028278145.1). Classification (GTDB taxonomy): domain Bacteria; phylum Pseudomonadota; class Gammaproteobacteria; order Chromatiales; family Chromatiaceae; genus JAAGZL01. Next base: position 20,643 of record JANQEV010000025.1, read on the forward strand.
GCTTTCTGGTCCTCGACATAGGGCGAACCGCAAGTCCAGGCTACAGCCTCTGGATTCTTGCGCAACATGTCGCTTAGACCACTGTAATCTTTTGCAAAAAAAACTTTCATTGGGTAACCGGACTGCTCAGACAGATACTGGGTAAAATCCTCTACCAGTTGAGCGTCTGCCTCCAGTACACCGCTGGCGACAAACCAATGCTCACTATCAGCGAAAGAAGCTAACGGCATCAGCAATAGACAAATACTAAACAGTTGCAGTTGCAGGTTTTTTAGATTTGGTAAATAAATATGAGTCATTTTCAATTAGTTTAGAATCTCTAGTGTGGACATATTTATCAGCAATAAAGCCCAGTTCATACCCAAATCCATTTTCAAAACATACTAAATACTACTCCTTGAGTGCTGACCTGCTATCTATGAGATACCGGCTGTGTAGATCTGACATCATTTTTTCAGTTATCGGCATTTATTCCTTAATATTTAGGAATTGTTAGTGTGAGCGTACTGCCTAGGCACACTTACGTAGTAGGAACTCAATTCCCTTGGGTGGGCAGTGTGTTGGTTTGGGGGCAATCTAAAACGTTTCCTTGAGTGACCAACAGTGACTATTAGCAGTTACTTATGTAGCTGGCCATGATAGAGCGGGTTTCTTAAAAACAGATGAAGCAAGTCATTAAGGTTAAACATCACCTGAGATGGGGGAGTCTTTTTAGGTGGACATAGTGAAGGTGGAGTTAGGTGCAGCCTAGTGTTAGTTCTTCTCAGATTCCAGATGCATAAATCTACTTTACACGAGGAGCCTGAAACTCTGACACCAGGGGCAAGTGATCCGATTTTCCCTTGGATAGCACTCTACTAGAGACTAAGGAAAGCTGACGATACATTACATGGTCAAGAGCTCTCCGTAGGGTGCCGAAAATAGTCTTATACCTCCAGGTGTCCTTTCCTGGATTTGCCCTCAAAAATCCCTCTTTGATCAGCAACTGGATGGCAGAGCCATCACTCTCTTCATTGAAGTCACCTGCAACAATTGTAGGAAGCATCGGATCCAGTCGTTGAAAAAAACTCTTCATCTCTTTGAGGCGAATGCCAAATGTCGTGAAGTAACCAGCAAAGTGGTTGCCTCCCTTGGTTACCGGAGGATGTAAATGAATGTTTAGGATCTGCAGATTACCCAGTGGCGTAGACACCTCCAGGCGAACGGCTGGATACCTCCCTACTGGAGACTCAAGGATTTCCGCTTTGCTGATTTTGTACTTGGATAGGACGGCAAGACCTCCTTCTCTGTGGTCGTGCCAAAACTTGACATGAGGAAATCTAGAGCCGTATTCCCTACGCGTGACGAGCTCCCACTCAGGCGTGGTTTCCTGAAGGAGAATCAGATCAGCTGCAACTGAACCTATGGCCTTCAGGGTTTCGCTGTCTCCTGCCAGGCTATAGTTTACATTGAATGTCACGACGGTGAGCTTGGGAAGGCTGGGGTCCTCCTGTATCCTCAAAGCAGGGGCAGCACAACCCGCAATTAAAAAGAAGAAGAGGATAAGAAGACTGACTCTCATGGGATGAACAACCCTACCAGAGACTTATGGCCTCAGATAGTTCTGCAAGTGATTATCAGTAGGCTCGTTTATTGTATTGAGTAATACAGCGTCTATAACAGTTTTTATTTTAGGTTAAGTTAAGGATGAATTCCATGGTGGGGAGTATATCCTGTCTTATTGTTGTTACCTTATGATCTGTGGGAGACCATTGATTTCTACCACATCAGATCATCCGGAACCTGATAGTCTGCGTATAGATCATCTGCGTCACTCGCATCAGGCTGCTGAACATTGTTTAACACCACACAATCCTGATCGCGCTGTAGGATTTTCTCTGCCACTGCTGCTGGAACTAGTATGTACTCATTGCTCAGTTTAACAATAGCCACCCGGCCGGAGACCAACTGGCTCTGGATCTTTTCAGATACATACAGGCGTTGAACTTTGTTGCCATCAGTGAAGTTGAATCCGATATCGCCATCACTGTTTTCAATGCGGTTCATATCTATCAGTTGTTTAATCTGTGCGGCAATTGCCTTCTTCTCTGCCTCCTGCAGACGCTGCTGGTTCAGCTCACGGTCGCGGGCTGTTTTTTCAGCCTGGGCCTGTTGCGCACGCAGCTTACTCTCATCCTGGGTCTGAGTACCTTTGCCTCTCTTCTGTTTGGCCTGCTTGCGTTTATCCTTCTTAACCTGTTTGGCCTTCTTCTCATCCACCAGCCCGGACTTTTCCAGCTGGTCGAACAGTGAATTACCCATGTTGGTTTCCTCTAAAATCTTGAATTACATTTTTGATCACTGTTTACGTCGCCCAGGTGCGAATATCCTAAACCAGAAGATACCCTCCATAATTATTCCCAGCACAACCAGGGCGGTTGCTGGCATACCCAGGCCAGCAATATAGAGAGCTATGGCTACACACAGTATTAGAACTGTAATTAGGTGTTTGCTCATAAAGTGAACTTTTTCAATGTAATGATATTACACAGGCTGTGACTGACAATGCATAGGGCAAGGTTACTTTAAAGCAGTGGTTTAGTCCTGGTAATGGTTTATATAGCAAATAATTGTGAACAACATTGAAGATTCTGTGCCTAACCATCCAGCAAAGACAGGGTTTATAACTGGGATCTGGTTCAAGCTTGAGATATATCCCATTCGCGAGTTCTCAGCTGAGAGTGTAACATTCTGGTTCCAGTTGAGGACTGCATCTAGGAACAGGGCGTAATCAATCAATGGCAAAACGGCCAACATCTGCCAAGGGTAGAAAAAAAACAGCGGTAAAGAAGAAGAGGCGCAGAACCCGCGGTAAGAAGCGGGCGGCCAGAAGTACTGTGAGCAGACGCATCGGCTCCATGCTGATTGCCTTGTTATTACTATCTGGGTTTGCCGGCGCGGTGTACATGGTCTACCTGGATCAGACGGTCAAAACCAAGTTTGAAGGCAAACGCTGGGCAATACCAGCTCGTATCTATGCCCGTCCTCTGGAGCTATATCCGGGGGCACCCATCAGTCAAAAACAGTTCCAGGCTGAGTTACAGCGCTTGGGTTATCGCAAGGCAAAAACCGCCAAGAGGTCTGGTACCTGGTCCCAGGATCGTGGGCGCTATGTGGTGCATACCAGAGAGTTTGATTTTTGGGATGGGCGCAAGCCTGGGCGGGTATTGGATCTTCGCTTCACAAGAAACAGCCTGAATTCCATCCGTGACAGTGCTGGTCGCAAGCAGGCCCTGGTAAGGATGGAGGCCCCGGAGATAGGTAGTATCTATCCTTTGCATAATGAGGACCGGGTTCTGGTAAAACACAGAGATCTCCCCAAGATGCTGGTGCAGGCCTTGATGGAGGTAGAGGATCGTACCTTTGAAACCCACCAGGGAGTGGACCCAAAGGCCATACTCAGGGCCCTGTGGGCCAATATTACTGCAGGCCGGGTGGTGCAGGGCGGCAGTACATTAACCCAGCAATTGGTAAAGAACTTCTATCTGACCAGTGAGCGTACCCTGATACGCAAGGTAAATGAGGCACTGATGGCACTACTGCTGGATGCTCATTACTCTAAGGATGAGATCCTTGAGGCCTATGCCAATGAGATATATCTGGGGCAGGATGGAAGTCGCGCTGTACATGGTTTTGGTCTTGCCAGTCATTTCTATTTCAGGCGTCCACTCAAAGAACTGGATCTGCCTAGACTGGCATTGCTGGTGGCGCTGGTGCGTGGCCCCTCTTATTACGATCCGCGGCGTCATCCCAAACGGGCCAAAAAACGGCGTGACAGGGTACTGGCTATGCTGCATGAGCGTGGATTGATCACTGCCAAGCAAAAAAGAGTTGCCACCAAGGCTGGTCTGGGGGTATCCAAAAAGGGAGGTAAGGCCGGTGGCAGTTATCACGCCTTCCTTGATCTGGTGCGCAGGCAACTGCAACGGGATTATCGTGAGGAGGATCTTACCTCTGAAGGTTTGCGGGTGTTTACCACCCTGGACCCGTGGGCCCAGAAGCAGGCGGAACTGGCTATGTCGCAACGTCTTTCCCGACTGGAGAAGGGGCGTAAACTGCCACGTGGCAAACTGGAGGGAGCGGCAATAATCGCCGGGGTAGATGCCGGTGAGGTTTTGGCGGTGGTGGGTGGAAGGGATGCCCATGTTGCAGGCTTTAATCGGGCGCTGGATGCCATCAGACCCATCGGTTCACTGGTGAAGCCCGCTATATACCTTGCCGCTTTGATGAGGTCGCACCATTACAATCTGCTCACCATATTGCAGGATGAGCCGATATCCATAAAGCAGCGCGGTGGTAAGCGCTGGACTCCTTCCAACTACGATGGCAGGCCACATGGAGAGGTGCCGCTGAATGAGGCGCTAACCAAGTCTTACAACCTGGCTACTGTGCATCTGGGTATGGAGCTTGGGCTTAACCGGGTGGCAAGGACCCTCAAGGCCCTGGGTGTGGAGCGACCAATAGAGCTACTGCCATCCATGCTATTGGGTGCAGTTTCTCTTTCACCCATAGAGGTGACCCAGTTTTATCAGACCCTGGCCGCTGGCGGGTTTCGCTCCCCACTACGCGCCATTCGTGAAGTATTAAGACCTGATGGTGATACCCTGCAACGTTATCCACTCACGGTGAAACAGGCGGTGCCAGCTGCTCCGGTGTACCTGCTGAACTGGAATTTACAGCAGGTGGTGCAGCGGGGAACAGCCAAACGTCTGGCTAAGTATTTGCGGCCAAGACAAAAAATAGCTGGCAAGACTGGAACCACGAATAATCTACGTGATAGCTGGTTTGCAGGTTTCAGTGCCGACAAGGTTGCTGTGGTCTGGGTCGGCAGGGACGACAACAAGCCGGCCGGACTGACCGGTTCCAGCGGCGCCTTGGAGGTATGGGGGGATATGATGGGGAGGCTGCCACTGGCGCCAGGTGGCCAGGTGCAGCCAGAACAGGTGGTGCGGGTGCTGGTGGATGAAGATAGCGGTCTGCGTGGAGATGAAAAATGCCGTGCGACTGAGATCTATCCGTTTATAATAGGGTCGGAACCCACCAGAAACTCACCTTGTGCGTCTGGCGGACTGGGATCATTTTTAGACGACTTTTTCTAAATGAACAGATTATTGATCATCATCACAGTTGTGTCAGGCATGGTCCTGGCTGGTTGCTCAGGCGGGTATGGTTATAGGGATCCAGCGCCGGTAGACTCAACCCCATATGAAGATGATTCCGGTGTGGTGGTTAATGCCTATCAGGCACCACGTGCATTTGAAATAAAACCCACACACAGTTCTCCGGTGGAAGAGTTGCTTAAGCTGTCCAAGCAGCAGCAGAGTGAGGGTAATCTGGATGGTGCGGTGGCCAGCCTGGAGCGGGCGTTGCGCATAGAACCAAGGAACGCCTATCTCTGGAACCGACTGGCGCATCTGCGTCTGGATCAGGGGCAGGGGAGCCGGGCTGCCGAACTAGCCGCAAAATCCAGGTCTCTGGCCGGGGCTGATACCAGACTCAAGGCAGATAACTGGAAGCTGATTGCCAAGGTCAGAAGTCAGGCTGGTGATATTCAAGGGGCGCGGCGTGCTACCCATGAGGCAAGGATGCTGGGTAGTCATTAAATACCCACAATTAGCGCATTATATGCAGTTGATGCGCATATAATATCCACCAACAGCCAGAAAAATAGCTTAATCAGGTAGTTAAATACCACTTTTGCCTGTTATTTGGTCTTTATGCCTATGGCTTGTGGTAATAAGTGTCGGACAATCTCTACCCATGCTGTGTTAATCCCTTGTGCTTAAAGAGTTTTTTTCTCAGAAATTCATATACAATAATTTAATTACTAGTGAAAATAACAAAGGTATGGTGTCTTGAGCATCTATGCTGAAGAAAAACTCATAAGTCAGGCTCGAAAGCTCGCGGCGGATTACCGCCGTACCATGGGCAAACCACTTCCTGGAGTAAGCAATGAGATTGCCTTGCATGACGCCATACGTCTGCTGGAATTGATACCGGTGGATAAGTCAGTTGGTGGTTATGATGCCATCGATCCCAACCGGGAGGACAAACGCATCCAGATCAAGAGCCGCACCATCTTTGATGATAACGTCGGTAGTCAGCGTATTGGACAGATCAAGCTAGATCAGGAGTGGGATTCGGTAGTGTTGGTACTCATGGATGAGGAATATGAACCATTTGAGATTTACGAAGCTGAACGTGATGAGCTGCTGGAGTTTGTTGACAAGTCCAGCAGCAGCCGGGCCAAGCGCGGCATTCTGTCTGTATCAAGATTCAGAATTATCTCCAGATTGGCCTGGACCAGGGAGGATGGCCTGGAGCCTGAGATCTGGGACAACCAGGCCTGAAACCTGATCTACACTCTATGAACGACCTCACAGAAGTACTTGGTCCGGATGGACTGCTGGCCCAGCATATAGAAGGTTTTTCTTTCCGTTCCCAACAGTTGGAGATGGCGCAGCAGGTAGCTGAGACCCTGGCCTCCGGTGGAGTTCTGATAACCGAGGCCGGTACCGGTACCGGCAAGACCTTCGCCTACCTGGTCCCTGCACTGTTATCAGGACTCAAGGTAATCATCTCCACCGGCACCAAGAACCTGCAGGACCAACTGTTTCATCGTGATCTGCCGCTGATCAAAGAGCTGCTGGCAGTGCCGGCCAGCGTGGCCCTGCTCAAGGGACGTTCCAACTATCTCTGTGTTCACCGCATGGATAATGCGGTGCAGGAGGGGAGACTGCGTTCCCGTGAGCTGGTTGATCAGTTGATGGAAGTACGCAGTTGGTCGGGTAAGACCAAGGTGGGGGATATCGCGGAACTGAGCGCTATTCCTGAAAACTCGCACATCTGGCCGCTGGTGACATCTACAGTGGACAACTGCCTGGGTGCCGAGTGTCCATCCTACAGTACCTGCCATCTGGTGGAGGCCAGGCGTCGTTCCCAGGAGGCGGATCTGGTAGTGGTGAACCACCATTTGCTGTGTGCTGACTTTGCTCTCAAGGAGGAGGGGTTTGGAGAGCTGTTACCGGAGGCGGACTGTTTTATTGTGGATGAAGCGCATCAGCTACCGGAGACGGCCAGTAACTTCTTTGGAGCCAGTGTTTCTGCCCGCCAGTTACTGGAGTTGGCGCGGGACAGTGAGACCGAATACCTGCGCGAGGCTGGTGATGTGCCGGAGATTCCAGCCCAGGTGTCAGCCTTGAGTAAGTCGGTGCGCGATCTGCGCCTGATGTTTGGTCTGGATCTGCGTCGTGGACCCTGGTCCGAACTAAGCAGTGATGAACGAATCACCATGGCGCTGGACCGGGTGCGCGAAGAGTTGGAGCGACTTGGATCCCACCTGGCAAAGATCAGGGAGCGTGGCAAGGGTCTGGAAAGCTGCCATGACCGCTGTAGTCAGACCCTGGCACGGCTGAATAGCCTGTATGATGAGGAGGAGGAGAACAGTATTCGCTGGTTCGAGACCTATAGCCAAAGCTTCAGTCTCAACCGTACTCCGCTGGATGTGTCGGAGATGTTCCAGTCCCAGATGCAGGCCAGGTCGGCCAGTTGGGTGTTTACCTCTGCCACCCTGGCGGTAGGTGACAGCTTTCGCCATTTCCAGGGGCAGCTGGGCGTAACAGAAGCGGCAACTTCAAAACTGGACAGCCCGTTTGATTATCCGAACCAGGCACTGTGGTTTGTGCCACGCAATATGCCGGAGCCGCGCAGTCCGGATTATCTGGATGCGGTGCTGGATATTATCGTTCCGGTGCTGGAGGCCAGTGGTGGTCGAACCTTCCTGCTGTTTACCAGTCATCGCGCCCTGCGCCTGGCGGCTGAGGCACTGGAGGAGCGGGTGGAGTTTCCACTGCTGGTGCAGGGCAGTGCTCCCAAGAACGAACTACTGGAGCGTTTTCGCCACTTGGGCAATGCGGTGTTGCTGGGTACGGCCAGCTTCTGGGAGGGGGTAGATGTACGGGGTGAGGCTCTATCCTGCGTGGTGATAGACAAGTTGCCTTTTGCCTCCCCTGGAGATCCAGTACTGCAGGCCAGGATCGATGCCCTGCGTAAGCGTGGTGGAAATCCATTTATGGAGTTTCAGGTGCCCCAGGCCGCCATCGCCCTGAAGCAGGGGGCAGGACGGTTGATCCGGGATGAGACCGACCGTGGAGTGCTGGTGATATGCGATCCGCGTCTGCTCTCCAAGGGCTACGGTCATACCTTTCTCAACAGCATGCCGCCTATGGCCCGTACCCGCGATCTGGCGGAGGTTCAGAGTTTTTTTGCTGATGCCGTAGTCTAAAACTAAGTGGGTGGCTTAGCCGTAGGCCAGAATAAGCGATAGCGTTTCTGGCAACTTACCGGTGGTTGTTTAAAACATCCTGCCGGGAACGCTGTAC
>JANQEV010000026.1 GCA_028278145.1 Chromatiales bacterium
ACAACGAGTGGCGCTTTTTTCAGGCGTAACCCGAAGGGCTGGGGCTATTTTTCCGCCCAGCGGCGTTATCATTCGTTCATGTAGAGTCACTACACATCACTCATTCTGCCTTGCTGGACAAAAAATAGTCCCAGCAGTGTCTATTGGATTAGTATTAGCAGGCCCTAACCAGATCGGTCTAATTCCGGAATTGTGATGGTTTCTGTAGATGGAAACTCTTTCCATATCCCTTCGCTGAACACCTGAACCGGTCTATAGTCCTGTTTGTACTCCATTTTTTTGCACCCGTGTACCCAGTAACCAAGATAGAGCCAGTTCAGTCCCAGACTCTTTGCCTGATTGATCTGCCATAAAATTGCAAGTACCCCAGGACTAAGCCCAGACATTTCCGGGTCAAAAAATGTATATACCGCAGAGATCCCTCTTGGCAGCATGTCTATCACGGCAACACAAAACAACTTGTTATCACTACGAAACTCCACGAAGTTACTATCACACCAGGGTGATATGAGAAATCTGCAATAGTCATCTACTGTGGGATTGGACATCTCGCCATCTGGATGTCTGGAGTCCATATATTTGGCGTAGAGGTCAAAGTGTTCTGGATTGAACTGAGCTGACTGGATAGTTACCTGTAGATTGCTTTGATGCTGGTTCCAGACCCGGCGTTGACTGCGTCTGGGGGTAAAGCGGTCTACAGGTATGCGTACCGAAATACATGTGGTGCAATTCTCACAATCCGGGCGGTAGATTTCGGTGCCACTACGGCGGAAGCCCATATCTATCAAAGATTGATACAGTAAGGTGCTCTTTTCTGCATCCGGGTCAATAAACAGGGTTCTGGCTTCCGGGTCTGGAAGATATGAGCAGGGATGTTCAGTGGTCCTGAACAACCTGATATGTCTATCGTCGTTTCTGTTACTCGTGGTCATACTATAAATCTTTGACCGCTGTGATGGCTGATTTATCACCTATAGACCAGGAGTTGGAATCGGGTCCTTTGTTACACAACTCAAGCAACCTTGCACAAAAATCTGCTCTCTCAATCTCTTCTGCCCCTAAGCTGGCCAAATGTTCTGAATATACCTGGCAGTCGATCAGGTTGTAGCCCCATGCAAGCAACTGCCTACTTAAAAAGACTAGCGCAATTTTTGAGGCATCGGAGCGTCTGCTGAACATGGATTCGCCAAAGAAGACACTACCTATGGCCACTCCGTAGAGTCCGCCTACCAGTTCTTCACCATCCCAGACTTCGATAGAGTGGGCGTGTTGCTGCTGAAACAGGTTTAGATATGCCTGTTGCATCTCCTGGGTTATCCAGGTTTCAGATTGCTTCTGACGTGGGGCGGCACAGGCAGTAACTACGTCTGGGAAGGCCTGGTCGATGGAGAGGGTAAAATTGCTGCTTCGAATGCTCTTGCGCAGGCTGCGTGAAATCTTCATCTTTCCAGGAAGGAGAACAGTCCTGGGATTGGGGGACCACCACAGAATAGGCTGTTCATCACTGTACCAGGGAAAAATGCCAGAAGCGTAGGCCTTTAACAGACGTGGTGTGGACAGATCTCCACCCACAGCCAGCAGTCCGTCTGGTTCAGTTTCAGCCTGATCCACTGGGGGGAAATCCGCTTCGGGGTTGTTGGGATCAAGGATAAACAGCATAATTGAGTAAAAACAGGTAACTAAGGATGAAAAACAAAACTCTTAAGATACTTGTAGGGGATACACTCCAGCTACAAAAGGCGGGTGATGCTACTGGCGAAAGGTATGCATCCACCGTCATTGGTTTTGTGCCTGGAAAAAGTCTACTTGTTACGACCCCAATGGTAAATGATAAATCTGTCCTGGTAAGGGAAGGTCAACAGTATGCTGTGCGTATGCTACAGGGTACCTATATACAGGCCTTTGTCGCCAAGGTATTACATAATGCCCTGGCACCATATCCATACATCCATCTTAGTTTTCCACAGGAAGTGGAGTGTATGGAGATTCGCAATGCCGATCGGGTTGAAACAGATATACCTGTGATTGCCAGAAACAGTAAGCAGCCAGATACCAAAGATAACTGGAAACAGGCAGCTATTAAGGATATCAGCTCCAGTGGGGCGAAACTTGAGAGTATGAGCAAAATTGGCGTGAAGGGTGACGAAATATTGCTAAAGTTCAAGTTGCTTATTTGCTCTCAGGAGGAGGAGATGGGGCTTCAGGCAAAAATTATGCACCTGGAGGAACCGTCAGCTGTGGAGGCCGATGAGTGGGGGGTGTATAGCTTCGGTATCATGTTCCAGGATCCTGGACGCCTGGAACGGGCCTTGATTCAGAGTTATGTGCTCGAACAAAGGATGAGTTACACGCTGTAATATTTAAGGAACCTCTGATTTATTCCATGATGGCCGAGACGCTAACAGCGTTCAACTGCCGCAGGCCTGATATCAGGCCTGCGGTTTTTTATTGCCTATTTGCCTTCTGCGGCCAGTGCATCAATAAAACGCTCTGCATCCAGGGCAGCCATACAACCGGTTCCAGCAGAGGTGACGGCCTGTTTGTATACATGGTCCATCACGTCGCCAGCAGCGAAGATCCCTTCAATACTGGTCTGGGTGGCATTGCCTTCAATACCGCCGGTTACGGTCAGATAACCGTTCTCCATATCCAGTTGCCCAGCGAAGATATCGGTGTTCGGTTTATGACCGATGGCGATAAATACTCCCTGCAGGTCTATATCTTTGGTGGAGCCATCCTTGACGTTTTTGATCCGCATTCCCGTAACACCGGTATTGTCTCCCAAGACCTCATCCAGCACATGATCCCACTCGATGGTTACATTGCCAGTCTCGGCCTTCTGAATCAGCTGGTCGGAGAGGATCTTCTCAGACCGGAAGGCATCACGTCGGTGCACAATGGTGACCTCATCAGCGATATTGGATAGGTACAGGGCTTCTTCAACGGCAGTGCTGCCACCGCCGATAACAGCGACTTTCTGGTTACGATAGAAAAAACCATCACAGGTGGCACAAGCAGATACGCCGCGGCCCTTGAAGTTCTCTTCCGACTCCAGTCCCAGATACTGTGCAGATGCTCCAGTACAGATAATCAGGGCATCGCAGGTGTAGGTGGCCTGATCGCCAATCAGTTGAAACGGCTTTTCGGTAAGTTTGGTAGTGTGGATATGATCAAATATGATCTCGGTATTGAAGCGCTCGGCATGTTTCAACATCCGATCCATCAATTCAGGACCCTGTACACCCTCATTGTCTCCAGGCCAGTTGTCCACTTCGGTGGTGGTGGTAAGTTGTCCGCCTTGCTCCATACCGGTAATAAGTACCGGATTGAGGTTGGCGCGAGCTGCATAAATGGCAGCAGTGTATCCGGCAGGACCAGAACCCAGGATCAACAAACGGCAGTGCTTGGTTTCGCTCATGTGTAATTACTCCGGAAAAATGGCGTATATTTTAATTAGCTAAGAAATATTTGGATGAATGGTTATTTGAGTTATTAATGGGGGTAGACCAGGGT
>JANQEV010000038.1 GCA_028278145.1 Chromatiales bacterium
AGTGGTCTTTCCCGCATACGTCTATAAGCATAAGGAACTGCATAAGATCGTGGTGTTGGCCACCAAGAAGGTGTTCCGTCTGCGCGCGGACCTCAACACCTATCCCAAATTTTTCTATTACATGGATTAAGGGGGAGTCATCGTGAAACGCTTTATCCAATTCTGTTTCGATTTCTGGAAAGCTGGTCTCACTGGAGGCCCCCTGTTCTGGGCCTGGATGCTGTTCCTGGCCTTCTTCATCGTACTCTGGGGTTACGGTGAGTATGTACAGATCGCCAATGGCATGATCGTCACCAACCTCAACGACCAGGTGAGTTGGGGTTTCTACCTTGCCAACTTTGTATTTATGGTTGGCGTGGCAGCCGCAGCGGTGACAGTGGTCTTTCCCGCATACGTCTATAAGCATAAGGAACTGCATAAGATCGTGGTGTTGGGAGAGATGCTGGCCATCGCTGCGGTGGTGATGTGTATCCTGTTCGTTATCGCCCATATGGGACGGCCAGACCGCCTGTGGCACATCATCCCCGTGATCGGCATCTACAACTGGCCCCACTCCATGCTGACCTGGGATACGCTGGTGTTGATCGTCTATTTGCTACTCAACGTGATCGGTGGCTTCTATTACCTGTATAAGAAATACACCAACACTGAGGTCAACAAGGCGTTCTATATGCCGGTGGTCTACATAGCCATCGTCTGGGCCCTGAGTATTCACACCGTGACGGCCTTTCTGATCAATACCATGCCGGCACGTCCCATGTGGTTCCACTCCATGATGCCGATCAAGTTTATTACCACGGCGTTCGCCGCCGGCCCCTCACTGATCATCATCGTGTTCCTGCTAGTACGCAGGTTTACACCCATGAAGATCGCAGACGAGGCGTTCCACATGCTGTCACAGATCGTGGTGTGGTGTCTTGGTATCGCCCTGTTCCTGACCATGTCGGAGATCGTCACCGAACTATACCCATCCACTGAGCACTCCCTGGGGCTGCAGTATCTGATGTTCGGACACAACGGCCTTACCGCACTGGTGCCGTTTTTCTGGACCGCCATGGCGCTGATGATTGGATCATTCATCTTGTTACTGATCCCCAGGGTGAGGAAGAACCTGACCATACTGCCATTCATATGCCTGGCTGCCTTCGTAGGCATCTGGATCGAGAAGGGCATGGGCCTGATGCTCCCTGGCGTTATCCCAACCCCCATCGGGGAATTCGCCGAGTACATGCCTAGCAACATTGAATTGATGGTAGTGGGTGGCGTCTGGGCCATAGGCTTCTTCCTGCTCACCATCATGCTGAAGGGTGCGGTGGCCATGCTATTGGGAGATGTACGCTACCAGGAGAGTGCTACAGACATGCAGGCCAGAGCTAAACAGGCAGCAGAGGCGACAGCGTCTTGAGCACTGCGCTGACTCAATCGATTTCAGGAGACAAATAACTATGACCCGCAATCGAATATCAATATCGGCCATAGGCCTCTGCCTGCTGGCAATGACGGTGTCCAGTACTGCCCTTGCAGAAGCAAAGAAAAATAATGAATGCTTCGAAAGCCGGGCCGGCATGACCACAGTAGAGCAGAAAGAGATCAAGCCTGGCCTGGTGAATGTAAAGTGTTCAGCCACAACCGGTGGTGTCCTGTGGTGGGGAGACCCCTTTGAGGGAACCATCCCCATGGGAGACATGCAGGTTGAGGCCGACTATTCACACGAAGAGGCAGTGGTAAAACCACGGGAGCCACAGATCGATCGCAACAAACTGCTGACCATCTGCTCCATGGCCTGTCATGACGGCAAGTATGTACCGGTCCCAGAGAACAAGGACCCACGCCCACTGAAGATGCATACAGACATCATTCCAGACTCCATGCAGTTGAAGCACGGCAAGGGCGGGATCTGGTGCATGGATTGCCATCACCCTACCAACCGCACCAAGCTGACAGACAACTTCGGCAAGGAGGTCAGTTTCAACCAGCCACAGAAGCTTTGTGGCAAGTGCCACGGTCAGGTCTATCGCTCCTGGCGTAACGGTTTGCATGGTAAACGTATCGGTATGTGGAACAAGGGCGGCAAGAAGCGTTGGTGGCTCTGCACCGAGTGCCACAACCCACACGACGTGGAACAGGGTAATCGCAGTTCCGGTTTTGCCCAACTCCATCCGGAACCGGCACCGAACCTACCCAAGGGCATGACAAATGCTGACCATGAACGCATGGCACACGGCCCCGGTCATTAACAATGGATGTCACAACTTAGTGGCCAGGCAACATCAATTTATTCAAGTTTTAGCATTGGGAATTAGGGCAATGATGATTCACAAAACACTCATAACAGCTTTTGTAATGCTCGCCATCTCGCTGCTGCCTTATACGGCACAGGCTCTGGATGCCGCTACCCTGTACAAGGAACGAACCTGTATCGCCTGTCATGGTGCTGAAGGAAGAGTCACGGTAATGGATGAATACCCGAAGCTTGCAGGGCAATCGGAACAATATCTACTTGAACAGATGAAAGACATCAAGGATGGCAAACGCACCAATGCACACTCGGTTGCCATGAAAAATGTAATGCATCTGATAAGTGATGAAGAGATGGCCGCAATAGCGGTCTGGCTTGGTAGCCTGCCGGAAAAATGAGTTTTCAGATTATACCATCAGGACCAGAGGTCATCGGTCAAGGCGACGATCTGCTCGTAGTACTCATCCCGGTCCATACCCAGGACACCGGAACCGAACAACTCGGCATCGTCAGCAGTAGCCAGGTCACCATAGTTGACCAGGACCAACTGGTAGAGAATGAGAACGGGCAGCACTTCAGGGCGCCCCTGGAAGTGGCTGTGCAGAGAGATAAGGTATCCGTCGTCTGGATTCTCCGAAAGCTGTTCGGTGTGGGCAAACATACCGTGCTCTATACTGTCGGAGACAAAGCGGATCTCCACCGGGTAACGGATGGATTTCCTATCCTCCAGCATGCGCAACACGGCAGGGTAATCAATATCCGGGCCATAGCGGGAACGTATCTCCTTTGCCCTCTCCACAGCATGCATGGAAACCGCACTGTGAATCTTCTTACCGGCGCGTTTCTTTACCTTATTTTTCTTCTGTTCCATAAACGGCTAACTACACTGATGCATCGGCTGACAGGAATAGACATGATAGCAAAATTCACTATAGATTCCGCACCAGCATAGGCCTTGGAGAAAGATGCCAGAGTACCGACTTAAACTAACGGAAGATGAAATCGAAGAGTCGCAGCAACGCACCCTGGATGAACTGCATGCCTTCATCCAACAGATGGATGGTAGATCACTAGCGGTAGTCACCCTGGATGAGGAGCAAAGCGCGTTGTGGGACCAGGATGGTGACATCGATTA
The DNA here is from genome assembly GCA_028278145.1 of Chromatiales bacterium. Taxonomy (GTDB): domain Bacteria; phylum Pseudomonadota; class Gammaproteobacteria; order Chromatiales; family Chromatiaceae; genus JAAGZL01. Next base: position 3,375 of record JANQEV010000038.1, read on the forward strand.
CCAGGACATCTACGGTCGCCAGATCATTAATCAGATATCTGACGGCATCACCGAGACCCTGATGATCCGCAACCATGAGGGATTACCCCTGGCACTTGGCATGATCAATGGAGAAGCAGGCTGGCAAGGGATAGGTGTGGACAAACGCCTACGCTTCGAGATTGCTACCATGTTTCAGAACGACGAAACCGAATTTCAATAAGTAACGAAAAACAGATCCTGGAGACACGAAGATGAATAAGCAGAGATTATTTGCCATGGGCGCCGGCATAGCGCTGATAACTGGAATCATCTCTACTGTAACGGCAGAAGAGGCCAAGATGGATGGAGCCGCCCTCTATGCAGCCAAGGGCTGCCAGGCCTGTCATGGTCCGGATGGTAATAAAGCCATTTTGCCCAGCTATCCAACCTTGGTGGGACTGCCGGTTCAGTATGCCGTAAACCAGATAAAAGATATCAAGAGTGGAGCCCGCAGTAACGGTCAGTCAGCAGCCATGAAAGGTGTAATAGCCAGCGTCAGTGAAGAGGAGATGACCAAGATTGCAGAGTGGCTGGCTGGCAGCGGGGGAACAGAAATGGCTGATCCAGCACCTGCCCCTGCAGCCCAGGTGGCTGCATCCTCAGCAGCACCGACCTCAGATAGTGAAGGAGCCGCTATCTATACAGCCAATGGCTGCCAGGCCTGTCACGGTTCGGATGGCAAAAATCCCATTATGCTTGTCTATCCAAGTATTGCCGGGCTCCCAGCCGAGTATTCCTTCAACCAGATGAAGGATTTCAAGAGCGGTGCCCGCAGCAACGGCCATTCAGCTGTCATGAAAGGTGTAGTCATGACTATTGATGACAAGGACCTGAAGAGCATTGCAGAGTGGTTGTCAGGCGGCAGTGGTGTAACAGCAAAGAGTGCAGCCCAAGCGCCCAAACCGGAATCCGCCTCAGTAGCACAGGCAGAACCAGCACCTGCTTCTGTAGCCCCCGCAGCAGCGCCGGCCTCAGGTAGTGCTGGAGCCCAGCTTTACATAGCCAAGACCTGCATTGCCTGCCATGGTGCTGACGGCCGCACGCCTGTGCTTCCTAACTATCCCAAGATCTCGGGACAAAATGCGGGCTATACCTACAATCAGCTGCGCGACACCAAGAATGGCAGCCGCAGCAATAGGCAATCAGCAGTGATGAAGGGCATCATGGCCAATGTAAGTGATGAGGAGATGCGAACTATCGCCAAATGGCTATCCACACAGTAAGCTGCTGTGAACACAATATCGAATACTTAAAATCCTAACTCATTGAGGATTAAAGTTTATCTCCAGACAGCCGCTAGCATGAGTGAACCAAGCTTAGCGGAGATATTCTCATGGCGAATAAACAGAAGGTTTCGGTAACAGTAAGTGATCGCGCACTGGAAATGGTAATGCGGGACGTACTCGATTCCCTTTCTGAACTGTCCCTGGAATCAGGATTCAAGCCAACTGATGGTGGCTTTGAAATCATAGAGATATATCCGGTTCACCGTGAACGCTCCACCAGTCCAGAAAAAACCAATGGCGAAGAGGCTGATATCCTGCAATTCCCTGATCTACGCCGGGCCGCTGGTTGATTGCAACATAGGGCAATCCCCAAACATACAGATTCTGACCAACTTGATTAAATAACCCGTGAAAAATTCTTCTGCTGTGATACCGGCGGCAGATACTTGTCGAACTCCATACAGATATTCCGGATAAGCAGCCTACCCCTGGGCAGCACCCTGATTCCAGATTCATCCATCTCCAGCAAACCATCCTGTTGCATACCTTCAAGACGCTCCAGGTCAGAGGCAAAATAGTCAGCAAACTTGATACCCCAACTCTGTTCCACACTGGCATAGTCCAGTTGAAAGTGACAGATAAGCCTGGTGATAACATCTCTTCTTAGCAGGTCATCCTGACTCAGTTCGATACCTCGAAATATTGGCAGCTTGCCAGCATCTATCTCACTGGTGTATTCATCTATAGTACGTACATTCTGGCTATAGGTGTTTCCAACCATACCGATTGATGTCACACCCATGGCTACCAGATCACACTCCGAGTGAGTTGAGTAACCCTGGAAATTGCGATAGAGGGTGCCATCCCTTTGCGCTATGGCCAACTCATCATCCGGACGAGCGAAGTGATCCATACCGATAAACACATAACCTGCAGCGGTCAGATGCTCTATGGTCATATTCAGAATATCCAGTTTCTCTTCCGGCGACGGCAGATCCTCTTCGTTGATCCTGCGCTGCGGCATAAAGCGTTCCGGCAGATGGGCATAGTTGAATACCGACAACCGGTCCGGACCAACTTCGATGATACGGTCCAGAGTCTGGGCAAAACTATCCACCGACTGGAAAGAGAGTCCATATATCAGATCGATACTGATAGAACGAAAACCTTCATCCCTTGCAGCCTGCAGTACTGCCATAGTCTGCTGTTCGGACTGTATACGATTAACTGCACGCTGTACCTTGGGATCGAAATCCTGCACCCCAAGACTCATGCGGTTGAAGCCGATCTCGCGCAACAGGGCAATGGTATCGGCATTGGCTTCACGTGGATCTACTTCAATGGAGTACTCGCCGCTGTCATCATCTACCAGATTGAAGTGCTCTCCCGTCACCCGCATCAGCTCGCGCATCTCATCGTGGCTGATAAAGGTTGGGGTACCACCACCCCAGTGCAACTGTTCCACCTTGCGACTGCGGTCAAACAGCTCGCCCTGCATGGCAATCTCACGGTAGAGACTCTGAAGGTATGGATGAGCCTGATCACGGTCCTTGGTTACTACCTTGTTACAGGCGCAGTAGTAACAGACGGTGTCACAAAATGGGATGTGGAAGTAAAGCGAAAGTGGGTCACCGGTGACATTGGTGTCTGCCGCCACCTGACGGTACTGCTCGGCACCAAAACCCTCATGGAATTGGGGCGCAGTTGGATAGGAGGTATAGCGCGGACCAGCGTAATCGTATTTCTCAATTAGCTCCTGATCAAAAACCAGTGTCTGGTCCATCCAATACTCCTCAAGTGAACTATTTTTCTAGCGTGCAGATACTGCACTCAGGCTCATTCGGCTACATCTAGTCCGTAACGGTGGGTTTCATTAATCTGCCTTAACAGCAGATAAAATGGGATATCGTTTGCGTGCCGGTCCAGAATTTCCACAAAGGGTAGGTCTTCACGACCAAAGGTATATTCCCCGTTGCACATGGACAGATAGAGCGATTCGATAGACTCGGACAGTGATTCCAGAAATACTGGAAAGCGCCTGCCTTCACCAATGTCCTCCTGGTCATACATCAGGCACATACGCATGTCTTCTACTTCGAATTTAGCCTGTTTCACCCACTCCGCATACTCTTCAGCACTACGCGCGCGCTGCACCGTCATTACTAACCATCCTCTCTGAAGAATAACTGATACTGGGATAGCTGGGCAGCGGTCAGCAAGAGGACACCCTCTCCTCCACGCTCAAAATCCAACCACAAGAAGGGTACCTGTGGATAGCGCTCCTGCAACGCATCGGCACTCAGGCCAACTTCTACCACCATAATCCCATCTGGTTTCAGATATGGAGGGGCCAGGCGCAAAAGTGGAACCACAATATCCAGCCCATCACTACCCGCCTCTAATCCTAGCGACGGCTCGTGCTGATACTCCTTGGGCAGTACCTGCATTTCGCCAGTACTCACGTAGGGTGGATTGCTGATTATGATGTCATACCGGTTCTTATCCACGGCTTTAAACAGGTCTGACTTGATCTTGTGGACCCGGTTTTCCAACCCATGCTGGGTGATATTCTCCCATGCCAGCTCCAGTGCCTGGGGTGAGATATCCACCAGGTCTACCGTGGCATTTGGAAACATATGCGCACAGGCGATACCGATACAGCCGCTACCGGTACACATATCCAGTATCCTGGTTACCTTTTCTGGCTGGGGTTGGATCCAGGGCTGAAAGCGCTTTTCGATCAACTCGGCAATAGGGGAGCGCGGAACCAGGGCACGATCATCGACCTTGAATGAATAGCCGGCAAACATCACCTGATTGGTGAGATATGGGGCTGGCACACGTTCCATGATTCGCCGTTTGAACAGTGCTTCAATGGCCTCCCTTTCCGCCTTGGTAAGCCTGCTTTGCAGGTACATATGGGGAAGATCATGCCGCAGTTTTAGTGCATGTAGCACCAGGGCCACAGATTCATCCAGGGCATTATCGGTACCATGCCCAAAATAAAGGCCCTGGGTAGCAAAGCAACTGGCACCCCAACGGATATAGTCCAGCATGGTCTCCAGCGACGATGTATCACAGATCATATCTGCTCCACTCTCAAACAATTATGCATATTACTGTGATAGCTAGTGTCAGGGCCTTGTTGTCAGGTCGATGCCTGCCTCATCAGGCAGCTTCTGGATTTCCTATCTTGGTGGTAAAGCAACCACCATCATCTTTATTACACCCACCAATCTCCATGCCACCACGGCGTACCAGATCCTCCAGGGATATACCGCTTAGGAAATTGTGGATCTCACGACTGAGCTCGTCCCAGAGATTATGGGTCAGACATACTTCACCATCGTGACAATCACGGTTGCCGCTGCAGCGGGTAAACTCCACCCACTCATCCACGGCACAGATGATGTCAGCAATAGTAATTTCTCCGGCAGATTTTCCCAGGTAATAACCACCACCTGGTCCTCGCACGCCCTTCACCAGCATCTTGGAGCGCAGACCTGCAAACAGTTGTTCGAGATAGGATAGGGAGATACCTTGGGTCTCGGAAATCTCTGCCAGAGTGACAGCTTTGTCGCCACCGTGCAGAGCCAAATCCAGCATTGCTGTTACTGCATACCGACCCTTCGTTGAAAGTCTCATATATTTACCCGCTAACTAAAAATAAAGGAAAAAGAATTACCTACCATTTTGCTATGTATTAAACCTAGCACTTCCCAAAACAAACTTCCAATTGTATTTCCATATAACCACCAAGTTTTTCCATGGCCTGCAATACCAGCTAGCACAGAAACCGCTTCATTGAAGCGGCAATAAATTATATCTGTTTGATTTTACAGGTTATATTAACCAATAGTAGGTTACTATATTCTGTGGATCAGAAGCAGTATTATGCCTGTTCTGAATCCTGCTCTTCTGCAATCTGTTTATGGACTTCTGCCATATCCAGTTCAGAAGCACGCTGGATCAGTTCCCTCAGTCCTGACTCAGGCAAAGCCCCGGCCTGACTGAAAATGATAACTTTTTCTCTGAAAATCATCAGAGTAGGGATAGAACGTATCTGAAAATGACTGGCTATCCCCTGCTCCTCTTCAGTATTCACCTTGGCAAACACTATATCCTCATGATCCTCAGATACCTTTTCATAAGTAGGCGCAAAGGATCGACAGGGTCCGCACCAGGGGGCCCAGTAGTCCACAATGACAAAGTCATTATTGGTCACTGTATCTTCGAAATTTTGATCGGTAAGTTCTACTACTGCCACGGCCCGCTCCACGTTAGGACAAAAATAAAGGCTGCGATTCTAGCAGAAATTTGCGCGAAATAGATAATCCACACCAAAAATGTGCCAGATCGGCTGATTTGGTCTAGCTGTGGGGAGAGGAAACTCCTCTCCCCACGGTCTGAATAGTCAGGATTTCAGGTCTAACCCAGGGCAGCAAAGATAGCGTCGCGGATATCATCCACACCGCCTACACCCTCGATTCTATGGTAGTTAGGAGATCCATCCTCACCTGACTCTGCCCACTTAGAATAGAAGTGGATCAGTGGCTCAGTCTGATCATGGTATACCTTGAGACGGGCACGTACGGTCTCTTCCTGGTCATCATCACGCTGAATCAGATCCTCACCGGTAACGTCGTCCTTACCCTCTACCTTGGGTGGATTGAAGGTGACGTGGTAGGTACGGCCTGAAGCCAGATGTACCCGGCGCCCAGACATACGCTTGATGATTTCGTCATCAGGCACATCAATCTCGACCACGGCATCCACATCTACTCCAGCCGCCTTCAGGGCCTCAGCCTGAGGGATAGTGCGTGGGAAACCGTCAAACAGAAACCCGTTTTTGCAATCATCCTCAGTGATGCGTTCCTTCACCATACCCATAATGATCTCGTCTGATACCAGACCACCCTCATCCATGATCTTCTTTGCAGCCACGCCCAGTTCACTACCTGATTTGACGTGAGCACGCAGCATATCACCGGTGGAAATCTGAGGGATGTTGTACTTTTCTTTGATGTAGTTAGCCTGGGTGCCTTTACCGGCCCCAGGACCACCCAGCAGGATAACTCTCATATTGGCGGTTCCTCTTATTATGAACCACCGAGTCTGCCACATGAATACCCGGTGAACCAACTAACCTTTTCGATATATTTATTTATACAATCTATTGCATTTTCAACATAATAGGGACAACTGCATTTACCGAATTGAAAATGACTGGCCAACCCGGATTACGGCTACTCCAGAAGAGGCATAATGGGCCCAACAAAGATAAAACTAGTAGTAGCACTGCCGCCGGAGGCCAAACCTGTCAACCGGCACCTGGGACTGGTACGGGACAACAGCCACAAGCAATACCCCATTTATCACCGTGATCATATTTCTCTGGTGATATCTGGTCCCGGCATGGAGGCCGCTGCTGCAGCCACAAAGTGGCTCTACTCGTTAGACCAGCATAACGGCCAGGATATCTGGATTAACCTGGGTATTGCCGGACACCCGGATCACCCCATCGGGAAGATATTCCTGGCAAACCGGATTGAAAACAGGCAGACCGGTCAACACTGGCATCTTGCTGACAGGCCAGCCCTCCCCTGTCCTGCAGAATCTGTAGTCTCGGTACAACAACCTGACAGCAATTACGAAACAAACGCCCTGGTGGAAATGGAGGCCGCGGGCTTTTATCAATCTGCCCTGCAGTGTACAGAAGCTGATAAAATCTACTGCCTGAAGGTGGTATCAGACAACCTGAGCCATCCGGCAAACAGGATCAATGGCAAGCTGGTGACACAGCTGATACAGCAGAACCTGCAGATACTGGACCAGCTAATTACACTACTCAGTCCCAACGGGGGAGACAGATGACACCAGACAGCCGGACTATATTGGTTACCGGGGCTAGCAGGGGTATCGGGAAAGCCATATCTGAAAAACTGCTGCAGGAGTTCTGCCGTGTCATCGGAATCGGACGCGAGTTTCGCCCTGGCAGTGAGCATGGCACAGACTTCACCCCAGTACCCATAGACCTGTCTGAGATCAAACAGTTACCTGAACAGTTCTCCCAACTGCGACGCAAGAATTCCGATATAGACTGCATCATCTGCAACGCCGGTTTTGGTCGGTTTGGCTCCCTGGAGGAGTTCTCACCCCTACAGATCCAACATATGATCGACCTGAACCTCACCAGCCAGATCCTGCTGATCCGTGAGTTCCTGCCAAGCCTGAAGGGCAAGGGCCGGGGTGATATCATCCTGATGGGATCAGAGGCTGCCCTCTCCGGCGGTAAGCGTGGCGCAGTCTATTCTGCCACCAAGTTCGCCCTGCGCGGTCTGGCCCAGTCCCTGCGTGAAGAGTGTTCAGGTTCCGGAGTACGGGTTGGGATCATAAATCCAGGCATGGTAGACACCGATTTTTACAGCGACCTCTACTTTCAGCCCGGGACAGACCAGGATGCCCATCTCACCGCTGAGGATGTGGCTCAGGCGGTGTGGTTGATGCTCTCTGCCAGGCCAGGTGCCGCAATAGATGAGATCAACCTGTCTCCACAAAAAAAGGTGATAGAGTTCAGAAACAAGTAAAACTTCAGGAGCCTCTGATCAATTCGCTGATGAGCCGAGTTTGTGTTTAAATGGCGATGATCGCAAGGCGTGGTGCGCAGGCCGCATGCCATAGCTATACGGCAAGCGCCACAACACAGCGAGTGCGCCATTTGGCGCAAACCCTTACGGGACGCGCCTTTGCGCCAGATCTCGGCTTTGGCTCCTGGCGTCGCTCTACCTCCCCCGTCCATGGGGTCGTGCTGTGTTGGCTTGTTTACTAAAGACTAAGGCCATTAGCTGCACAAGCCGCCTTGCATCTCAAGACGCAAAGGCAGCGTCTCGGCCATCATGGAGGAGCAAATACATGGATGTATTATCTTTGCGAACCTAAGGATG
>JANQEV010000040.1 GCA_028278145.1 Chromatiales bacterium
GCTGGCAATCAAGCGCCGGAACAGGTGGCGCCCAAACACTCGTATCAATTCGGGAGCAGGCACCTTGCTCATCTCACTTAATGCCGCCACCAAATAGAGCAGTTCAGTGTAGTTGTACGTACCTACAGAGGTATAGATGCCGCCAGAGGGGAGATCGGATGCCTCGATGATGTCATCCACCATCTCGGGTGAATATCTATCTTCCACAAACTCCAGGAATTCGGAAAATACCAGCCCTTTCATAGCATTATCCCTCACTAACAGGGCTCAGTTAGAAAAATCAGCTCTATTGCATATGGCCTGCCAGTTAGTCCAAGCGTAAAATAACAGTCTACTACTCCACTATATTTGCGCTTGAACTGGGAAAAACTTTAGTAATTTCTGTACCACAACCTGGTGGTTGAGAGCGATAACAGCAATGCTGTCAGGGAGAAAAACAGGGCGGCAGGCCTTGCTCCAGAGTTGGATATTCCAGCTTGATTCCCAGTTCATCCCTGATCTTACGGTTGTCCAGACGCCGCGATTCCCGCATATAGGAGAGCATGCCGGCAGACAACTGCTCCTCAGCCTGGGCTAGAGAGATGGCAGGAGGCGGAGGCAGGCCAGCCAGCTGTGCAATCTGAGTAAAATAATCGATCATGGTGCCAGGACTGCCATCACAGGCGTTATACACCTCTCCATCCACTCCGCGCTCCATAGCCGCAATACACACCTGCACCAGATCGGAAATATGGATCCGGTTGGTCCAGGGAGACTCCTCTGCCCGCACCAGTGGCAACCCCTGGCGCAACCTCTTCAGTGGCAGCTTGCCTGGCCCGTAGATACCCGCAACGCGCAGGATCACCAATTCACCACCGGTGGCAATACGCCAGTCACGAAAACGGCTCTCGGCATCCCATCTGCGCCTGGCCCTGGGTACCACAGGATTAACCGTATGCGTCTCAGACACCCATGCCCCACCACAGTCACCATATACACCGGTGGTACTGAGGTAGACAATGCGGCGTGGATTACCCTGGCGGGGAAACTCGGAGATAAGCCGTTGTACCCTGGTATCCAGGTCACCGTTCTTTGGCGGCGGAATAAAGTAGAACAGGGTTGCATCCTGTAGTGGAAGTTCTGGTAGATCAGTTGCATCCAGATCTGCCTGTACGGCGCTGATCCCAGACTGCTGCAACTGCTGCTGACTATCCGGGGTACGAACCACACCCCAGCACTCAGGGTTAGTCTCCTGCCTGTGGGCTATAACCCTGCGCCCCAGGTAGCCGCAGCCAAAAACCAGCTCAGGCATAACCGGCAGTACTAACTGTTTTCGCCAGCAACTGGCATTGCTGCATCCATGGGCTGACGCAGATCCACATCATCTTGATCTGTTATCTGTTCATCCTGGATCTTGGGTCCATCATATTTCCAGGACCTGGTTATCGGGCCTTTGGAAGTAAGCTCCAGGCCGGCCCGGTAGTTATCCAGAGCCAGCTCCTGCTCTCCCATCTGCTCCAACAGCATTCCCAGTTCCTGATGTGCCTCGGCCGATGGAGCTGCTCCAATGCTGGCCTCCAGATAGCTGCGCGCCTTACCCCACAGCTTGCCACGCAGACAGATATGCGCCAATGCCAGTAACAGTGTGGGATTGAGCTGCTGTTGGGACAACCAGGATTCAGCCGCATTCAACTGGCGCGATGGATCAGCTCCCTCCATCAGACCATACAGCTCCACCATTCCATCATCCCAGTTTTCTGAGATAGCCTCCTCAAGCAGACGCTCCGCTTTGACCTCAAATTCATTGGCGGCGAGGTACTCCACATAGATCAGCACCATTTCGCCATGGCTACGCAGTCGCTTGGGCGCCTTGCGCCAGGTCACTTCCATGGCCTCGGAATTATTTTCTGTAGCCTGCTGGCGTAGTAGTTCCACGTAGACCTTCAGCTCCAGATCGTTCAATTCATCGCGGGAAACAACGTCCCGCTTATGTAATTCTGGCAACAGCTGCTGCAGTTGGGACCAGCTACCCAGATCCAGATATAGATCCTTCAACAGTTTCAGTACATAACCATGGGTTGGCGCTATCTGACGTAGATGCATCAAAGTGGCCAGCGCCTGCTCCAGTTGCTTATTGGAGAGCTGCAGTTCGGCCTGGGTCAGAGTAACCGCGATATCTTCTGCCGGTGCACTTGCATAGGCCAGTTGCAGGTAGTTGTCTCGCTTCTCCACTGCTCCTTGCTGCTGGGCGGTGCGGGCTGCAGCCAGGTAATTCAAGAGCGGCCGGTCTGAGTTCTCAACATGTTTAAGCAGTTTTTGTTCAGCACTCTTCCACTTACCAGCGGCAAGGTCCATCAGGCCATTGGCCAGGGATCTGCGTGCCCGCTGGGTCAGACGCCCCTGTTTCCAGTTCTGCAGCCGCTCAGGCATGGACCAGATCCGGGACAGAGTACGAATCAGCATATAGAGGACGATAAACAGCAACAGATCCAACAGCAGAAACAGGGCCAAACTCCCCTCTACTGTCCAAACCCCATATCCAAACAGCACATAGCCGTTGCCTTGATTTAGCAGTGAGACCAGCGCTATGGACAGCGCCATAAAAACAAGTGCACTTATGAGGGTTCTCATGATCCGGCCTTCCGAGCCTCGCTAATCTGGCGCTGCTGCTGCCACAGCATATGTAGTGATCCAGAGATATCCGGCAGCTTGGGCGCTACCTTTAACCTCTTTAGTTCACTGATACCGGACTGCATGGCCTTGGTGCTGGCTTCATCCGGATCGAAGAACTCACCCACCCAAGCCGTGGCCCGCTGCAGACTGGAGTCATACAGGGATTGATCACGACGCAGCAGGGCCATACGCGCCGACTCCAACTGCAAGCGCAGATTCTGATACAGGAAAAAACGCTGTTCCGGGCCCAGCATGGCCGTAAGCGGGCGATCATTCTTACGGATAACCATCAGGGACTTGAAACCCTCCCAGCCATCGCGCAGCACAGTGTCCATGGTAAAGTCTTTTTTCTCGGCACTTTCTCCCTTGGAGCTGGCGCTTACCACCGGACCGGATTGTGGCAGCTTCAACTGCTCCACCTGGGAGATCAGTCCGGATAACCGGGAGGCATTACCTACCATATCCAACAACTTGATAGTCTTGAGTTCGGTCATCTCCGCTGCCAGCCTCTCCCGTACCCCGTTCCATACCGGATCACCGGTATCACGCAGACGGGTATCTGCCGCTTCCAGGGCTACCAGGGCAGTGGCTGCATCAGCTTCCAAATGCAGACGGCGATTGGCGATCCGCATCAGATACTCTACCTCGGCCACAATCCACTCGGTACTGCTACGGCCTATAAGCTGGAACACTCCGTCTAGAGACTCCTTCATCTCCAGTCTCTGACTCTCCAGTCGAGCACGCTCCTGTTTCAGAATCTCGCCCTGTGCGACAAAGGCTGTCTGCAGTGCTGCTATGGCCTTACCGATCTCATCCAGGCGCCCCCTGGACTCCTGCTGTTCAGACCTTAACTCTACAGCAGCCTGCCGCTCCTGCTGCAGAGAGTCGTTGAGCTCCATCCACTTCATATAACCCAAGGCCACCCCTACCAGGGTTGTAACCAGGGCCACAAGTGCAATAATCAGCGGCGTCCGAGAAGGTTCCACACTGGAACTGCCCTCTCCTGCAACTCCTGTAACCTCCTCCTGGATAGCTGGCTCCATCTGGTCATCCGTAGTTTCCGGAACTGCCTCGTCCTGTTCAGCAGCAGTGGATTCGAGTTCCGGTTTCTCTGATTGATTCATCTTATTTTCCAAAGGGATGTGTAATAGGTTTAGATTAGCAAAGGTGGTGCCTATCCGGAAGTAACCACAGCTGGTCTATGTGGATTATGTGCGCTCTATACCGGATTGATCCGACCCTGTTCCATCCAATCACAGATTGATCTGACCAAACCCTGATCGGATGCTTCATGAGCCAAAATTATGTGTTTGCAGCCCAACTTTTGGGCACGGAGCTGAATGCGCTCACTCACCACCACCAGTGGAGTCTGGCACAGCAGAGGCTGCCCCTGTGCACCCAGCAGCTGAAACAGGTTTTCCAGAATCTCACAACTGGTAACGGTGGCAATCTTTATCTGCTGCGACCAGGATGAGATCAGGGGTGTCACATCTGCAGTCACCATGTTCCTGCTATATACCTCGGCATACTCCACCCGGGCCCCACGCAGCATCAGGGTATCTCCCAACAGGGCGCGCCCACCATTTCCACGCAGTATCAATACACTCCGATCCGCCATCTGCTGTAACTGCGGCATTACCAGCAGACCCTCACTATCGAAACGTTCCTCAGGTAGCAGATCGGCATATATACCAAACTCACGCAAAGCCCGATCAGTGCCTTTGCCCACAACAGCCACCCGGGAATCTTTCGGAAGTGAACTCTCCCCCAGGAGAGAGAAGGTATAACGCACGGCATTGGGACTTACAAAAATGAGCAGATCATATCCTTCCATCTGCTCCAGACGTGCCTTAGCAGCAGCCGGATCCTGAGGCCCACTGATGGATATGGTGGGGAAGGGCACAGGAGTTCCACCCAGGTTTGCTATCAGATCACACAAGGGCTGTGCCTGTCCGCTGGGGCGGGTAACCAGAACTCCGATACCTGCAAGATCACAACTCATGGTGACGTTCCGCACTTAACATGCCTGAGGTATCCCAGACATCTATTTTTCGTACAACGCCTTCAGGATGGGCTCAGCACCGTTGGCCAACAGCTCATCCGCCAGAGCCACTCCCATGGTCTCGGCGTCCTGGGGGACACCACGGGACTCGGCTCGAATCAAGAGACTGCCATCCGGCTCACCCACCAGGCCGCGCATGAACAGTTCATCTCCCTGCAAAATGGCATAGCCCGCAATAGGCACCTGACAGCCGCCGTTAAGACGATGATTCATGGCCCGCTCAGCACTCACACACACCGCCGTATCAGCATGACGCAACGGCTCCAGCAGGGCATTAACCCGCTCATCATCCACCCGGCACTCTATACCCACGGCACCCTGGCCGATGGCAGGCAGGCTCTGCTCCGGTTCAATAAAGGAGGTGATGCGTTGCTCGAAACCCAGACGGATCAGCCCGGCCGAGGCCAGAATGATGGCATCGAACTCCCCCTCATCCAGCTTCCGCAGGCGGGTATTTACATTGCCACGCAAGGGAGCGATCTTCAGGTCCGGGCGCAACTCACTCAGCTGGCACTGGCGACGCAGGCTGGATGTGCCAACTATGGATCCCTCCGGCAGCGCATCCAGGCTGTTGAAATTGTTGGAGACAAAGGCATCCCGCGGGTCCTCCCGCTGCATGATCACCGGCAGGTGCAACCCCTCTGGCAGCTCCACAGGCACATCCTTCATGGAGTGCACTGCAATATCAGCCTCACCTGCAAGCATGCCCTGTTCCAGCTCTTTCACAAACAGACCTTTACCTCCGATCTTGGCCAGAGGTGTATCCAGAATCTTGTCACCCTGGGTACTCATACCCAGCAGTTCCACCTGCAGCCCGGGGTGTGCCTTCTTCAACTCGGCGGCTACATGCTCGGCCTGCCACATGGCCAGGGGAGATTTTCTGGTTGCAATTCGAATTATCTGTTCACTCATAGGGAAAGATCCGGCTAAAAAGGGTGAATGCTAAAGGCTTGCAGGCTAGGTGGCAACCAGGAACAACCCATACGGCTGAATGATTGCCACATTAAACATATACCATCCAGCTGTTAGAAATTAATATAATCCCGCACCAAGGCGCCAGGATAACAAACACTGAATGCAGTCATGAAAGACCATCAGCTTGGCATACTCTGTATCCCTGCGCGATTTTTGTGGCTCCTAGCCTCCCTTCAGCCAGCGTCGCACCTCGGGCAGGTGACGTCGACTCACCTCCAGCCGCTCCTCAATCTCCCGGAAGCACACCTGGAAGTGTCCATCTGGGCGTTTTTCCAGTCCGCACATATAGCGGGTTGATGCCAAGGCGTTACGATGGATGCGTAAAAAACGCTCCCCCATCTGCTGCTCCAAAGATTTTAATGACTCTTCCAGCAGGGCATCTCCCTCCCGGTGCCTGGCCACTACATATTTCTGTTCGGCACGAAAAAAGTAGACCTCATCTACTGGTATACGCAGCACCCCGCCCCGG
>JANQEV010000046.1 GCA_028278145.1 Chromatiales bacterium
AATTTGATACTAAATTCATCTGCGTACGCCTTTTGAAATAAGACAAAAAGGAGTAGTGGAATTAATATTGATTTAATCTTTGCAAAATCCATTTTTAAACATATAACAGTTGATTATGTGGACAGCTCCAATACTGTGTTATGCCGCCGGCACATATATTGTGATATGTTGCCTGTCCAATGATTCTCATTAAGAGCAAACAGGATGGGTTCTTACCTTGGGTAGAGCATCCTGCCTAGTTTGTATTATTCCATGCTGGTGTAGAGGTTAGCAGAGAACCAACTGTTGTGGTAGTTGGTGACTTTAGCCTAATCCTTGTTATCTTTTTTTCTCTTGGCCCTGGGGTGTGCCTTGTCATACACATTGGCCAGATGCTGAAAATCCAGGTGGGTATAGATCTGGGTAGTACTGATGTCGGCATGTCCCAGCAGCTCTTGTACTGCACGCAGGTCGCCGGATGATTCCAGTAGATGGCTGGCGAAGGAGTGGCGTAGCAGGTGTGGATGGATACTACGGGATGCTCCGTGCTTTAGCGCCCACTGTTTCAGACGTTGTTGGATGGTGCGGGGATGAATTCGTTTTCCGCGGCTGCTTACGAACAGGGCCGCTTCATCTGGCTTGGCCAGTCCGCCTCTTACCTTGATCCATTTCTGCAGGGCCTCTACGGCCTTGCGTCCTATAGGTACTTGTCTGGTCTTTGCGCCTTTGCCGGTTACTTCAAGGATGGCGGATTTCAGATCCATATCGTGCAGGTTGAGGGATACCAGTTCTGCCAGTCGTAGGCCTGATGAATAGAATAGCTCTAGCATGGCAAGATCTCGCAGGCTCAAGGGGCTGTCGTCGCTGATGTCTAGCAGGCTTGAGAGTTGATCACTGTCCAGGGTGGCAGGCAGGCGGCGCTTTATCTTGGGGGCCTTGATGCCCTGGGCCGGGTTGTTTTCCGCTTCCCCCTCGCGTTGCAGGTAACGGAACAGACTGCGCAGGGATGACAGCTCACGTTGGATGGTCTTGCCGGAGATACCTGAGCGATGGCGCTTGGCCACGAAGGACCTTACATGGTGAGGACTAAGATCCTGCCAGTTGTTCAGGCCTGAATCCAGGAGCCAGGAGCTGATCAGGTCCAGGTCCCGGGAGTAGTTTTTTATGGTGTGGGGCGAGAGTCGGCGTTCGTGTTGCAGATGGTGCAGGAAGCGGCGTTGCCACTCCCTTAGTCTGGTGTCGTCACCCATTAAAAACCTGGTTCCAGCACCACCTCCAGGGTTCTGCTGATCACCTCTCCCATCCTGCTCAGGTATTCGGTGCCCATATCGGAGCAGAAACGTTCCTTGTCGGTACTGCCGATTGCCAGTACCCCCAGCACCCCTTCGCTGCGAATAGGGATCAGTGCGGTGGAGTTTATGTCCTCGGCCTGGGGACCAAACAGATATTTCAGCTGTTCTATTTCCAATACGCCACAGCAAGGGACGCCATCATCCAGAAAGCTGCGGTAACCGTCCAGGTCTTCATTCGCCTCGCCTTCCACTTCGTTGTGGGTGAACAGGTGCAGCTCTACCGCTTCTGCTTCAAAATCTTCATGCAGCTTGTCCTGCAGGGCATTAAGGGTTTCGTCAAAATCCACCGTGTCGATCAGGGTCAGGGTCAGGCGGTGCATGCGCTGGTTGAGTTTTTCGTTGTCGTGCGCAATTTCCACCAACTCTTCCAGGCGCTTTTTATAGTCATCGACCTCCTGGCGCAGGCTTTTAACCTGGCGTTCAATCAGGGAGACAGCTTCGCCGTTGCTATGGGATAGCTCCAGGGCATTCAGAAGCTCCGGGTGACGATCAAAGAAATCCGGGTTGGCGCTGAGGAAATTGACAATGGTCTGTTCCTGTTTTTCCGTGAGACGCGCATGGTCCAGCGTTTCGCTCATAGTTCTACTCTCCCATCAAACACGGTGGCGGCAGGCCCGCTCATCCAGACTGGTTGGCTGTTTCCTGCCCACTTTATCACAAGATCGCCCCCAGGTAGTGATACTCGTACTTCTGCATCCAGTACTCCCTGGGTGATTCCGGCCACCACGGCGGCACAGGCGCCGGTGCCGCAGGCCAGGGTCTCACCAGCGCCGCGCTCGTATACCCGCAGGCGGATGTGGTCGCGCTCAACAATCTGCATAAATCCCACGTTTACCCGCTGGGGGAAACGGGGGTGGTTTTCCACCGCTGGGCCTAACTCTGCCACTGCAGCGGTGACTACGTCTGCAACCGGGATCACGGCATGGGGATTACCCATGGATACGGCGCCAATCTCTAGCTGTTGCCCGTTTACCACCAGAGGATAGCTGGGGCCTTGCTGATCAGCCTGGAATGGGATCTCTCCTGGTTCCAGGATGGGTGCGCCCATATTCACCCGTACCATGCCGTTATCTTCAACCAATAAACGGATGTTGCCGGACATGGTGCCCACATCAATCTCATGTTTGTCTGTGAGCCCCTGGGCCAGGACAAATTTGGCGAAACACCGGGCGCCATTGCCACACTGTTCCACTTCGGAGCCGTCGGCATTGAAGATGCGATAGTAGAAGTCTGTTGCCTGATCCTTGGGTGGCTCCACCAGCAGGATCTGGTCACAGCCGATGCCAAAATGGCGGTCTGCAATATTACGGCACTGTTCTGCTGAGAGCTGGCACTGCTGGTTGATGGCATCGATTACCACAAAATCGTTGCCCAGGCCGTGCATCTTGGTAAATTCCAGCGACTGCGCCATGGTTTGGGTCATGGTCTAGGGATTGCCCCTCAGTACCTCTTTTTCTCTTCCTGCTTGGTTTCGTCCGGCAGGTAGAGGTCGCCCTTCTGGCCACAGGCCGACAGCAGGAAGGTTACAGCCAGGATAGAGGCGATGAGCCAGGTGGATCTGGACATGGGTGGACTCCATTAGGTATTTACAATCCAACCAGTATAAACCGATGGGAGTTGGGGGTTAAGTGTTTTTCTGCGGTGTTATATGGCGAATGGCAAAAGGTGGTCAGGAGTTGCTCAGCTGATAGTTCAACCGCCGCTCCAGGCGCTTTTTAAACTGTAACAACTCCACTGTGGACCATTTCTGCTCTATTGCAGAGCGGGTGAACTCTATGCCCGTTATGTAGATAGGGTAGTCTTTATGGTTTTGGCGCTGGGCCAGTATATGTTCGGCCACGGCCTGGAAGACCCCCTCACCATACTCCAGAGAGCTGAATTCACTGTTATCACACAGTAATAGATGTGGAGACTGGTTCAGGTTGGTGCCCTCGGTTACCAGCCGCAGTTCGGTATAGCCTTCGTAGAACTGGTCGCGTGGAGGAGTTGCAGTCTTCGCTGTCCAAACGCCGCCCCGACCCTTGCTGATGCGGATGAACTCGGGGACGTCCAGCAACCCGGACAGGCCGGTATCATCGGTTTGTAGACTACGGGTAAGCAAGAGATCGCTGAAGAAGCGTCTTTGCTGTACCAGCAGGTGTTTCTCACTACCGCCTGGTATGGTCTGTTGAAACAGTGCGCCCTGCTCATCCAGCACATAGAGTGATGTGGCCCCTCTTCTGCGGTAGTAAAAAATCTGGATGGATCCTTCCACATTATGTTGCATGATGATGGGTAAAGGGGTGTCCTGCAGGGCATAACTGTCAATCACCACCGGGCGGAAGCTGGTCTGGGGTTGGCCCAGGATGTCCATTAACTCCTGGGTTGAACTGATGCTGAAACTGGAGTATCCATCCCGGTCCTTCTGCACCAGGTAGTAGTCATCGTCGGCCTGAAACAGATAACGACTATGTGGGCCCTTGCCGTTGGGGCCGAAACTGTCGCAGCTATCGTTAAACAGGGTTTCCACCCGTTTTGCTATAGCGGTAGCACGGATAGAGGAGTGACCAAATGCAGCCACTTCTGGTGCCGGTTGCTCTGGATGATGGTGCAGGGTGAGTGACAGATAACGACACAGGCTCTCTGCCAGACCGCCGGTTGCATGATGATGGGTTATGAGTGTTTCTCCCCAACTGGTAACAATAAGCTGCTCCAGCTTATTTACCAATGAGGTATGGCTGGCGCCGAAACTAAGGGCATCCGAGCGATCGCTGGTTAGCTGTTTGCCTTCCTTGGAGAGATGCGCCAGTGGGTCGATGCCGGTATTCACGAACAAGGTGCAGGATTGTGCGTGTGCCGGCTTGGCCAGCGCGGACAGGGGCACATTGCCAGGATTCAGGGTATGCCGGCGTTTGAACAGTCCATTTAACAGGGCACGTAGCTCCTTCTGTTTCACTGGACAGCTGTCCGGGTAGAGAGACATTACGGTGTTGCGGTCAGCCAGGCCGTTGACCTGGATCCAGGAGAGCATCTCTATCAGGCTGGCGGTCTTTTTGATTGGAACATTGGTATCTATGGCCTCTTCATCCACCTCGCCGCAATATACGATCCAGCCGCCGGTTCCTTCTGACGTTTCTACGTAGTGGACGGAGAGAGCGTCTTCCACCAGGTCCTTGGAGATATTAGGATTGATGCTATCTACCTTGCCTGGTTGGCGCTCCAGTGCGGTATACAGTTTGCGGCCCAGCAGGCTGAGCTCTTCCGGATCGATCTGACCGGAAGCGGCATAGGTGCGGGAGAATTCTGTGAGCATGTGGTAGCCATTGGTAAGTTCCCGTACCAGCTTGTTGCGCTCATCAAGTACCTGGTTGATCTTCCAGCCGTGTCTGGAGTCCAGTTGGGAGATCTTCTTTTTGTTCCAACCCCAGGCACTAACCACAGATTGCATCAGCTGGCGTTGCCACAGCCGTTTTTTGCCTCTGGTTTTTCTGCTCAAGGGCTGTTCTGCCTTGAAATAGAAGCAGCGTCGAGCCAGGTCCAGGCGTTCGAACTCTTCCCGAGTTTGCAGGTACTGTTCTACCCGCTGGTACATGAGTATGTAAGGATCCAGGGTGTCCAGATCCAGGGTGCCGGAGTATATTGCGGCCTTGGCTTCCTGACACAGCCAGCGGATAGCTGGATAGTCCCGTGAGTATGCCTCCACCAATAGTAGTTTGAGCACGCTTTTGTAGGGTGATTCGATGCCCTTGTACAGTTGCCAGCGCGCAGCTCCAAAGAACTCATCTGCCGGGGTCTGTTCCAGTCCGCCAAAATCGATGCAGTCCAGAGGGTCCACAAACCTCTTGTGTATCAGCATGGCGGTGTATTTGGTGTAGTTGTTCTCTTCCTCAGGGGGTACCAGCCACCATAGAGGGTGGCGTCCCGCCAGCAGGATACCGGTACGATAGAACTCTTCCAGTAACAGATGTTGCTGAGTGGATCCGCTACTTTCCCGGGAGATGGCTTCGCGATCGCCACGGCGGAAGGCCTCCGCGTTGATCAGGAAGATGTGCACCTCCAGTCTCAGCTCTGCGGCCCACTTTTCCAGTTGCTTTACCTTTTCCTGCAGCGCGCGTAACTGGCTGGGTTTGAGTTGTGGGTCGTGGCATAGCCAGACATCGAAATCGCTGCCTGTAGTATGAGCGACACTGCCGATGCTTCCCATCAGGTACAGTCCCTGGATATGGTAACTGCGCCGTACCCGCTTTTTGTAGGTAAAGCTGCGCCCCTGTTTGCGTGCGGCACGTATTACTGCCTTGGATGGGGAGTAGTCCGGGATTCCGGCCGGAGTATCACTGCCTATGAAGCCGGGCAGCACTGGATGGTTGATATGAAGCAGCAGTGGTAACAGGCTGACAAAGTCACGTTGGTTGGTGCTTAGTTCCTCCTCAATCCGACGTAATCTTTCCCGCTGCAGACCACGAAACCGGCGCCGCACAAGTTGCAGCTCTTTGCGTCCAATGCCATCTGAAAAGTTAACCGCCCGAGCCATTGGCAGAGTTCCGTCAGGATGTAAGGTTCGTTTCTTTTGCTGTAGCCAGAGCTTCCAAGGAGCGTTTTATCAGCATGCGAGCATCGTTTCCTTTCTGCCATTCGGCCAACCCGATCTGCAGACGCACAGTCAGATCTGCAATCTTGTCTGGCAGCCTGGTGTCGATAAACTCGGCCTTGACCTTGTCCAGAAGCTTGGTTCCATCCACGACATTGGTCTCAGGTAGAATCAGCATGAATTGGTCGTCACTCCAGCGGGCAATAAGATCCACCCAGCGCAGGCGGTCGCGCAGGAAGCGACTCACTGCGAGTATCACCTCCTGGGCAGTATCTGCATCGCTCACTGCCGCTTCGATCTCAACCACGGCCAGGCACAGCGGGTTGGTATAGCGACGGCTGCGGGTTACCTGGGCGCCAAGTACCCGATGAAAGGCGCGTTCATTGGCCAGGCCGGTGAGTTCGTCAGTGAGTGTCAACTCATCTACCTGCTGTTGCAGGCGGGCATTCTCATCCCGCAGTGCTTCATATTCACTGATATCGGTGAAACAGCTAAGAGTCATTCCCTGTGAATCCGGGATCGCCTGAGACTGGATCTGGAGCTGACACGAGGGGATTCCCTGGACATACAACTGCAGGCGTCCTTCACGATAGAACAGGCCCTGTAACTCTGGGGATGACATCTGCTCTCGAGTACGACCTACCAACTCATCTGCATCCTGTTTCAGCATGTCGCACAGGGCGGGATTCACTGCCACTACCCGATCATCTGAATCCAGTATCAGCAGGCCGGCAGGACAACTGTCAAACCAGGCCTGTTTGCTTGTTTGTTTGCCATTCTCCGTCATTGCTCGCTTCTCCAACGCATTTTCTTATGAACGAATTATCTGTTTTTCAGCATATACAGGACTCCTGCCCTGTGGCTGATTGTGATTAGGAAAGGCAGACTGCCAAACCCCTCAAATCAATAATCTGGGCACAGGATCTGGCCCCGTAGAGGGTCTCTTAGAAATAGATCGGCAGATATGTGATAAATCTTTAATTCCCAAACCTTGTCAGGTGGACTAAGGGCCTGTTAACACTAATCCAATAGGTCCTAGTTCAGGGTGCTGCGGGCTCGGGCAATGGCTGCACGCACCTGGTTGGGTGCCGTGCCTCCAATATGATCGCGTGCTGCAACCGAGCCTTCCAGGGTCAGGTAGTCGAATACATCCTGCTCTATGCTGTCTGAGAACTCCTGGAGTTCAGCCAATTCCAGGTCTGCCAGGTCGCACCCCTTCTCCACACACTTGGCTACGGCTGTACCCACTACCTCATGGGCGTCACGGAAGGGCAGGCCCTTGCGTACCAGATAGTCCGCCAGGTCGGTGGCGGTGGCAAAGCCCTGCATGGCGGCACTGCGCATGGCGTCATGACGGCAACTGATGGCAGGGATCATGTCGGCAAAAACCTTGAGGGATCCCTTGAGGTTATCTACCGTGTCGAACAGTGGTTCCTTGTCCTCCTGGTTATCCTTGTTATATGCCAGCGGCTGGCCCTTCATCAGGGTTAACAGGGCCATGAGATGGCCGAAGATGCGTCCACTCTTGCCGCGGATCAGCTCCGGAACGTCCGGGTTTTTCTTCTGCGGCATAATGGAGGAGCCGGTGCAGAAGCTGTCGGACAGTTCCACAAAGCCAAACTGGGCCGAGGACCAGATGATCAGCTCTTCTGAAAAGCGGGATAGGTGCATCATGATCAGGGCCGCAGCAGCACTGAACTCAATGGCGAAATCCCGGTCACTGACCGAGTCCAGGGAGTTTTCGCTGGGGCGATCAAAGCCGAGCAGCTCTGCCGTGTAGTGACGGTCTATGGGGTAGGTGGTGCCAGCCAGGGCGGCCGCACCCAGGGGCATGATGTTGACCCGCTTGTTACAGTCGGCCAGACGTTCCCGGTCGCGCTGTAACATCTCGAACCAGGCCATCATATGGTGGCCGAAGGTAATGGGTTGGGCGGTCTGTAGATGGGTGAAGCCAGGTAAGATGGTTTCGGCCTCACGCTCGGCCAGATCCAGCAGGGCCAGTTGCAGGCGTTTTATCTCACTGCGGATGATCTCAATTTCATCCCGCATATAGAGCCGAATGTCGGTGGCCACCTGGTCGTTGCGGGAACGCCCAGTGTGCAGTTTCTTGCCAGCATCACCGATGGCGGTGGTAAGGGCAGACTCCACGTTCATGTGTACGTCTTCCAGCTCTACCGACCATTGGAAACTGCCCTGCTCAATAGTTTCTGTAATCTGTTCCAGCCCGGACACTATGGCATCGCGCTCTGCAGCAGTGAGTATTCCCTGCTGACACAGCATTTTGGCGTGTGCTATTGAACCCTGGATGTCATACTTATAGAGTCTTTGGTCAAACTCCACAGATGCAGTGAAGGCTTCCACGAAGGCATCTGTTGGTTCATTGAAACGGCCGGACCAGAGTTTTTTGTCGCTCATTGTTAATGGTTCCTGAAGGAGTTTAATCACAGACTCTAAAGTGCGCGATTATAACAGGAATGGGGCAACACCCAATGCTAGGGCCTGTTAACACTCATCCAATAGGCTCTGTTACATCTAATAAAGCGCCAATCTAGGCGCGAGGAGTGAAGTTTGGTTATTCCAAATGAACAACGAGCAACAACGAGTGGTGCTTTTTTAGGCGTAACCCGAAGGGCTGCGGCTATTTTTCCGCCCAG
>JANQEV010000047.1 GCA_028278145.1 Chromatiales bacterium
AATTTGATACTAAATTCATCTGCGTACGCCTTTTGAAATAAGACAAAAAGGAGTAGTGGAATTAATATTGATTTAATCTTTGCAAAATCCATTTTTAAAAATATAACGTTTTAGGTAAGGGGCGGCTGGCGAAGCCAGATGTCCCGCGTAGGGCCGAAGGCCCGGAGTGAACTTGACCTGCTTGTTAGGCATTGTTGCGACATATAATGCGACTCCCAGCTCTTATAGAGACGAATACACCGCACCAGAATATCCATTGAACAATGAATGGCAAAAGAATGAAAGCGCCTCCTTCATTCGCGGGGGCACAACCTTCTGACGTGGGTATACACGGAAGTGGATTACGAATATCAAGGATCCATGCCGCTAGAACGATGGGTGTAGGAAGCGGCAATGGCATTCTGCCGAAGGCAATGGAAAACGAAAAAAAAATGGTGAATATGAAACTTGATATCACCAACTTACTTGCTTCTGTTTGTAACTTGCCATACACGATGACCGTGGAGCAGATGCCGATAGCTGCATAGATTACGATAACTAACCAGAAGTTCATTTCTCTGGTGTCAAAGAATAAGCTAATAAACGTCTCTAAAGACTTATCAATAAAGGTATCCATATATCCTTGTCGTGGTTTGCCTAACAGTTAATTATTGCGCATGCGCGAATATTGAAATACTCAACATGCACCGATATTGTAATACTCTGCAAAATGTTCTATATATGTTCTCCAGTCTGCTAGTTAAATGCAAGGAGCATCTAATTCTATGGATACTGGAAGCAAATCTACCCAAACAAGCAAAGAACGTTTTTGGATTCAATACACGACAATTTTGAAACAGTTCCGTATAGCAGAGCGCTTTATCCCCTGGTATCGCAAACATCTTGAGGGTTTTATTGATGATCACCCCAATACAAGGCTGATGAACCATACCCCTGAATCTGTACAAATTTGGCTTGAGGGTATCGGCCACAACAGCAACATTAGCGACTGGATCTATAAACAGAAGGTTGACGCCTTGCGTCTTATGTTTAGCCACATGTTGAATTTGTCTTGGGCCAAGTCCTTTGATTGGAATTTTTGGTCTGCAGGAACGCGCCCCCTTGGAAAGGATCACCCAACTGTGGCGCGCTGTTACGAAATGGTCGATAGAAGTGTTGAGAACTCGAACACTTTTTTGGGCAAGAAATTCCCTGACATTTATCGCAAATATCTGGTAGCTATTCGACTTCCAGACTATTCCACAAATACTGAAAAAAGCTATCTTCGCTGGATAATCCGATTCCTTCGCTTTCATCCTGAAAGAGATCCTTATTGTTTATCTGAAGTAGATATAGCTTCCTTTTTAGAACATTTAGCAATTAATCGCAAGGTTGCAGGAGCTACTCAAGCACAGGCTCTAAATGCAGTCGTATTTTTCTTTACTCGCGTTCTAGAAAAGCCGATTGGTGATATAGGTGTTTACAAACGACCCAAACAACCAAAACGCATACCAACAGTTTTGAGTCAATCCGAGATAGAGGCTGTATTTAGTCATACTCACGGCCAAACAGGATTGATGATTCGGCTGATGTACGGAAGCGGTATGCGCGTCATGGAGTGCCTTAGGCTAAGAGTTAAAGACCTGGATTTTGCTTATCGCAATATCCAGATACGGCAAAGCAAAGGTAAAAAAGATCGCTTCGTCCCTATGCCTGAAACATTGATTGAAGCGTTAAAGAAACAGGTGAAATCTATCCAGGAGCTACACTTGCGCGATACAGCCGCTGGTGCTGGTACTGTCTATATCCCTGATGCCCTATCAAGAAAATATCCTAATGCAAAATATGAGCTACGCTGGCAATTCCTGTTTCCAGCCAGCCGCTTGGCGCAAGACCCCCGCTCTGATGTTATTCGTCGCCACCATCTCCACCAGTCCGCTCTCCAGAGAGCCATTAAACAAGCGGTAAATAAAGCTGGCATCACCAAACGTGTTACCAGCCACACCATGCGCCACTCCTTTGCTACCCATCTGCTGGAATCTGGCTCTGACATCAGGACAGTGCAGGAACTACTAGGGCACTCGGATGTTTCCACCACCATGATCTATACCCATATAGTTGGCAGAGGTGGTTCTGGCACTCGTAGTCCTTTGGACAGACTTGGTATCACTAAGTAGATATAGATATATCCCCAATCCGATCAATAACAACGGCTATATGCCTAAAGAAAAGCCTAAAGAATCATAAAGACTGGCCGAAGGTAGAGTTATATCCGATTAATTCCTGGATTTATATCGTATATGCAACGTGCAAACCAGAACATTCAAAAGCCGTTAACCTGTTGTAGTAGAAAGAATTTCTGGACAACTACCACATGAAATAGGTTTCTAATGGCAGAGAATGCAAGTAAAAACAATAATAGCCTGGTTGACTTAACCATCAGGCAAAAACTCATGGGCAGTTCTTTGCTCATTCTTCTTGTTATTGCCGCCCTGGGTCTTAACTCCGTCAACAGTCTTTCCACTGTAAAAGAGAAGGTTGATGTAGTGGTAGCAGAATACCAACCGGCCGTAAGCCAGGCCATGGCACTCTCAGAACTGCTCCGCACCACATCAAACGCACTTGGCTTTTATCTGCTCACCAAAGAAGAGGTTCACAAGCAGGCATATATTGATGGGCAGCAGAGTTTGCTGGCAGGCCTTTCCAGGCTTCAGAAACAGGCTGCAATTAACGACCGGCCAGAGATGCAAAAACTGGTAGCCGAAACCACACAGAATATCACCCGTTTCAGGGACTATCAGAAGCGCATGCTTGAGCTTGCTTCAGATAACAGTTTAAACACCCCAGCCATCACATTTGCCGGCGAGAATATAAACCCAAAGTTTCGCACCATGGTCCAACTACTTAGCCTGGCAGCACTATCTGAGCAGGATGAACCGCTGGCTCGTGAACGCAAACTGATGTTGCAGAAAATAAATGAACTGCGCTTGACCTGGACCAGCATGAATAACGAGTTACGGCTGTTCCTGGCATTTCGTGCAGAGGTGGCTAGGGAGAATATAAAGATCTATCGAATATCGGTACAGTCCCAGACCAGTCACCTGCTAAAGGAATATGGCGACTCCTTTAATATTGAACAGGCCGACGCCCTGGAACAGTTTTCCGGCATGCTGGATGCGTATTTTGCCGATATAGAAAAAGTTCTGGACATACACAGTAGCGACAGATGGCGCACAGACGCCTTTCTTATCCGTTCTGAAATCAACCCATTACTCACCAAGATACAGGGTCAGCTTAGTAAGGTGGTAACTGCTCAGCAGATCAATATCACCCAAGCCAATCAGCACGTCACCACTCTCTACGAAACCCAGCGCAACCGACTGTTCTGGATCATCGCCATGATCATGGCTGCAGTTGCCGTCGGTGCCTTGATGTTGACCCGCAGCATTCTGAACCCTCTCAACAAGGCGGTTGCTGTCTCCGACAGCATTGCGGATGGCAACCTGGATAACCAGATCAATCCCAGCACCCGGGATGAGACAGGGCTGTTACTGGGCAGCCTGAAGCAGATGCAGCAACAGCTGAAGGATAGAATTGAAGCCGATGCCAAGATTGCCAGTGAAAACCTGCGCATCCGGGTTGCTCTGGATAACGTCTCCAGCAGCGTCATGATGGCTAGTGATGAAGGCAAGATTCTCTACCTCAATAATGCGGCTCAGCAGCTTTTCCTGGAGGCAGATAAAGATATCTGCAGTGAACTGCCAGAGTTTGATGCCGAGCAGTTGTTAGGCTCCAGCATTGATGTGTTCTATAACCAGCCCGAACTGCAAGCCAACCGCCTGGAAACTCTACAAGAACAACTTACGAAAGAGTTCACTATTGGCGGGCGCACCCTACAGGTTATTGCCAACCCGGTAATCAACACTAACGGAGAGCGATTTGGCACGGCAGTAGAGTGGAAGGAGCGTACAGCAGAGGTGGCCGTAGAGGCCGAGGTGGAAGAGATTGTCATCGCAGCACACCATGGTGATCTTTCACAGCGTATTGCTCTCGATAACAAGAAAGGCTTTTTCAGGAATTTGGCCGTTGGCATCAACACCCTGATCGAACAGGTGGATAAGATGTTCGGCGATCTGGACCGGGTGATGGAGGCAATGTCACAGGGAGATCTGAGCCAGCCGTTACAACACACCTACACCGGCTCCTTCGGCAAGCTGAAATCCAATGTAAATGGAACTTTGGATGATCTGCGTCGCACCATCCGCCAGTTGCAGGATGCCATGGTGAGCCTGCATATCTTCTCTGAAGAGATTGCTGCAGGTAACAACGACCTTTCCAATCGTACCGAGATGCAGGCCACAAATCTGGAAGAGACCGCCTGCACTATGGAAGAACTTACCAGCACTGTGCACCACAATGCCAACAACTCACAGCGCGCCCAGCAACTTGCCTCCGAAGCCAAGTTTAGCGCCGAACAGGGAGGCGATGTGGTAGGACGGACTATCGACGCCATGGAAGACATCAATGACTCCAGCAGCAAGATTGCAGAGATTATCGGCACCGTTGATGAGATTGCTTTCCAGACCAATCTGCTGGCATTGAACGCCTCAGTAGAGGCAGCCCGGGCCGGAGAGCATGGTCGCGGGTTTGCAGTGGTTGCAACTGAAGTGCGCAATCTTGCCGGACGTAGTGCCACCGCCGCAAAAGAGATCAAGAAACTTATTCAGGATAGCATGGAGAATATACTTACCGGCACCAATCTGGTCGTGGAATGCGGGCAGACCCTGCAGCAGATAGTATCGGATGTAACCAACGTAGATAGTATTATTGCCGAAATCGCCTGTGCCGGTAATGAACAGGCCGCGGGCATAGATCAGGTCAACCAGTCCATCACCCACCTGGATGAAATGACACAACAGAATGCCGCACTGGCCGAACAGACCTCCTCCGCCTCCCTCACCATGTCCAACCGGACCAGGAAACTGAATGAGCTGATTGCCCGCTTTAATCTGAAGGAACCTGACCAGGTAGCACCTGAGGATGGTGGCAAACTTGATTTCAATAGCGCCCGCACTGCTCATCTCTCCTGGAAAATGCGACTCAGAGATTTTCTCGATGGTAAGGAGAGTTTACGCAGCAAGGAAGTGACATCACATCATGATTGCGAGCTTGGCAAATGGATCTATTCCCAGGGCATGAAACTGTATGGTGATATGCAGGAGATGCAGAAGCTGGAAAAAGAGCATGCCAGGATGCATGAGCACATCAAAAAAGTCGTCGAAGCTGGAAACGCTGATAACCACCAAGTAGCCGAGGCGTTAATGTCGGATATAGAACCTCTGTCGAGAGAGATTGTGACATTGCTGAATAAAATTGAAAGCATGGCAGACTAGGACTTGTTCAGGCCTCATCAGCCAACTCCAACACCTCAAGTTCCATTCCCAGGCTGATTTGGCCAGTCCCCTCATGAATGATGTTCTGCCCGAAATAGACCTTTTTTCCCCGGCGGCGGTAACCACTTAGTGTCTTAAGCGGTTCTGCACCCGTCTCCGCAGTTTCCGGATTAACCGTGGTAATGGCGCAACGGGAACAGGGTTTTACCACCCTGAACTCGATCCCACCTATACATATGCGTTTCCATTGGTCTTCAGCGTAGGGTTCACAGCCGCCCACTACCAGATTGGGCCGGAAGCGTTCCATGGGCAGTGCTTCAGACATGCGGCTGTTCAGGTCCTGCAGTGAGGCCTCCGATATCAGCAACAGAGGAAAGCCATCGGAAAACCCGGTCTGGTCACCTTGATTGGCATAGTCCAGGTCCACCTGGCGTTGTTGATCATCCGGCATGTACACCAGCCGGCATTCAGTGTTTAGAAACTCACTCAGCCAGTTGTCAGCATCTTCACCCGCCGAACGGGCCAGGCACTCATCACCCCACACTCTGACCTTGACCTGCTCATCACCGGCCTGCTCCGATGGCAGCTCCAGGTCTGGCATGTCCGGGGCCTGCAGGGAGAGTCCACCAGATTGCATTTGTGTTTGCACCAGGGTCATACGCGGTAGCTTTCTCTGGGATAGAAACTGGCCGTCAGCGTCCACCAGCATCCAGTGACGGTCAAACGATACCCCCCTGGCATCCAGGCCTGTCTGTTCCAGCATGGTACCCCGCAGGGATTTGACCGGATATCTGTATATGCCTTGCAGGGTTGGTTTAGGCATGGTGAGCTCCTTAATCTGCCTTTTTTTCCCATTTCTTACCAAGAGGATGTGACCTGGGGCGCATTTATGCAATTAAATCCTAAATTTTTGCCGCTGGCTGCCGATCTATATACACGTTGATATAGAAAACCAGCTGGAGAATTTGCGCATGGATATAGTCCCCTATTTGAAATTGATGGTCCAGAAAAACGGCTCTGACCTGTTTTTCAGTACCGGCGCACCCCCCAATCTGAAGGCTGAAGGCCACACCATGCCTATAGGTGACACTCCAATGGCGTCCGGAATGGTACGCAAGCTGGCTTACTCCATCATGAATGATGACCAGGTTAAGGAGTTTGAAAAGACCATGGAGGGCAACCTGGCCATATCCATCAGTGGCCTGGGGCGTTTTCGGGTAAACGTGTTCCGCCAGCGTGGCGACGTGGCCATGGTAATCCGCTATATCAAGGGCAAAATTCCCAGCATTGAGAGCCTCAATCTGCCACAACAACTCAAAGAACTAATCATGGAACCCCGTGGCCTGATACTGGTGGTGGGCTCCACCGGCTCGGGTAAGTCTACCTCCCTGGCCTCTATGATCGATCACCGGAATGTTAATTCCACTGGACATATTCTAACCATCGAAGATCCGGTGGAGTTCCTGCATACCCATAAAAAATCGGTGGTGGACCAACGTGAGGTAGGACTGGATACCATCTCCTATGAGATGGCTCTGAAAAACGCCATGCGTGAAGCACCGGATGTGATCCTGATTGGTGAGATCCGCGATCGCCAGACCATGCAGCATGCCATTGCCTATGCTGAAACCGGCCATCTGTGCCTTTCCACACTGCATGCCAACAACGCCAACCAGGCGCTGGATCGCATCATCAACTTCTTTCCCGATACTGCCCATCACCAGCTGTATATGGACCTGTCTCTCAACCTGAAGGCGGTGATCTCACAACGCCTGATCAAGAGTGTTGATGGCCAACGAGTGCCTGCGGTAGAGATAATGCTGCTCTCCACCTTTGTGGCAGAGCTGATCCAGAAAGGTGATATCCATGCAGTGAAGGAAGCCATGGAGCAAGGTACAGAGCGCGGCATGCAGACCTTTGATCAGGCCCTGTACAAGCTATACAAAGAGGGCAAGATCAGCCTGGAGAACGCCCTGGGCAATGCCGACTCCCGCAACAACCTGTCACTGAAGATTCGCCTGGACGAGAGTGGTGAAATCGATCCGGAAGAGGTGGGCTCAGGCCTGAGCATTGGGGTGGAGAACTTCTAGGGTCGATCCTGGCAACCATAGCCATAACCAACTCGTAGTCGCCCCTTGCCACACAGCCGGCACGGCTTATTGGTGTGCCTGGATAAAAAAAGTGGCCCTTACTCCAACATGGAAGCTAAAATATCGGCAATTATTCATAGTTTTGACCAGGGAAGATGCCGCATCCACCCCTCTTGTGCCGACAGCATGCTGCTGTAAGCCTTACCGGATGCCGCAGCACTCCCTGCGGAGGTATCCAGATGTCCCCGAGTAAACACTCTCCATTCACCCCGCTGGTGCAGAGTCGCCTGAATGGGAGCCTGAGCAATCTTCCACCACTGACAATGGATGCGGGGGGTATAACCGAGGATTTCAGACGTTATTTCTGTCGCACTCTGGGTCGTGATACCGACTGCAATAATACCCACTACCCCTACACTGCCCTGGCCATGGCGGTACGGGATCGCCTGATGGAACGCTGGCAGAATACCCAGCGCGCCTATCATGTATCAGACTGCAAACGCACTTACTACCTCTCCCTGGAATTTCTCATGGGCCGGGCACTGGGCAACAGCGTACTCAATCTGGGCCTGGAAGATGCTGTGGAGCAGGGGTTGTATGATCTTGGTCTGGTGCTGGAGGAGATCGCTGAAAGCGAACCGGATGCCGGGCTGGGCAATGGCGGCCTGGGACGCCTGGCCGCCTGCTTCCTGGATAGTTGTGCAACCCTGCAACTGCCGGTAAATGGCTACGGGATCCGCTACGAATACGGCATGTTCCGCCAGGCCATACAGGAAGGCAACCAGGTGGAGGAGCCAGACCACTGGTTACGCAACGGTAACCCTTGGGAGGTGGAGCGCCCCGAGTTTACCCAGAGGGTGCGCTTCGGCGGCTATACCGAGATCATGCCGCGCTGGGCCGACAAGATGGAGGTACGCTGGCTGGATACCCATGACGTGCTGGCCATCCCCTATGACGTACCCATTCCCGGCTACAAAAACGACACCGTCAATTCACTGCGCCTATGGAAGTCTGAGGCAACCGATGAGTTCAACCTGGACGAATTCAATGCCGGCAGTTACACCGAATCGGTAGAGGCAAAAAACGCGGCCGAGCACATCACCATGGTGCTCTACCCCAACGATGCCAGCGAATCGGGTAAGGAGCTGCGACTGCGCCAACAGTACTTCCTGGCCTCGGCCAGCCTGCAGGATGTCATCAGGCGATGGAAGCTGAGCCATGACAACGATTTTTCAGATTTTGCCGCCAAAAACTGCTTTCAGCTCAACGACACCCACCCCTCAATCGCGGTGGCTGAGCTGATGCGGCTGCTGGTGGACCAGGAAAGCCTGGGTTGGGATATGGCCTGGGATATAACCCAAAATACCATGGCCTATACCAATCATACCCTGCTGCCAGAAGCGCTGGAGAAGTGGCCGGTGCGCCTGTTTGAACACCTGCTGCCCAGACCACTGGAGATCATCTATGAGATAAATGCCCGCTTCCTGAGAGAAGTGGCAAACCGCTGGCCGGGAGATACCGGCCGCCAACAACGCATGTCCATCATCGAGGAGGGCCATGACCCACAAGTACGCATGGCATTCCTGGCCATTGCCGGCAGCTTCTCCATCAACGGGGTTGCAGCCCTGCACTCGGAACTGCTGAAGCAGGGCCTGTTCCATGACTTCTATGAACTCTGGCCGGATAAATTCAATAACAAGACCAATGGTGTTACCCAACGGCGCTGGCTTGCCGCATGCAACCCTGCCCTCAGGGAACTCATAACTTCCCGGATTGGCGAGGAGTGGATCGCAGACCTGAGCCAGCTACACAAGCTGGAAGATCAAATTGAGGACCGGGAGTTCCGTCACCAGTGGATACTGGCAAAACAGCGCAATAAGGAACGCCTGGCACAACTGGTATTACGCGAGTGTGATGTTCAATTCAACATCAATGCCATGTTCGATGTACAGGTAAAACGCATCCATGAGTACAAGCGGCAACTGCTGAATCTACTGCATGTGATTCATCTGTACGCCCGGATCAAGGCCGGTGATACCGCCTCCTGGACCCCGCGCTGTGTCCTGTTTGGCGGTAAAGCAGCACCAGGCTATTTTCAGGCCAGGCTTATCATCAAGCTGATAAACAATGTAGCCAATGTGATCAATAGTGATCCGGCAGTGGGAGACCTGCTCAAGGTGGCATTCCTGCCCGACTACCGGGTCTCGGCCATGGAGATCATATGTCCTGGCACCGATCTCTCGGAACAGGTGTCCACCGCGGGTAAAGAGGCATCCGGCACCGGCAACATGAAATTCATGATGAATGGCGCACTCACTATTGGCACCCTGGATGGGGCCAATATAGAAATCCGGGAGGAGGTGGGAGAAGAGCACTTCTTCCTCTTCGGCCTCACTGCAGAACAGGTCCGGGAGATGCAACAGCGTTATGACCCGGAGGCCATAATTGACTCCGACCCGAATCTGGCACGGGTGATGAATCTGCTGGAAAAGTGCCATTTCAACCAGCAGGAACCGGGGCTGTTCGATGACATCATCAACTCAATCCGCAGCCCCCATGATCCCTGGATGGTGGCTGCGGACTTTTCCAGCTACCTGGAGGCCCAGGAACAGGCTGCCAAACACTACCGGGACCGCGAGTCATGGATTACCAGCAGCATCATAAACACCGCCTCCAGTGGCCGCTTTTCCACCGACCGCACCATTTACGAATATAACCATAACATTTGGAAGCTAAAACCTGTGCCATCCCTGCCGCTATAGTATCTGTAGGGCCTGAGTGCCAGGCCCGGATTTCCAGAGTACAGGGATAGGCTGCCAGTTGGGATCAGTATCAGAATGATTAAAACCGTCCAGATAAAAGACCTGAAACCAGGGATGTATGTGATCATCCCCGGCTCCTGGATGAATCACTCCTTTACCCTCAACCAGTTCCTGTTAAAAAACACCAGCCAGATCAAAAAGATGCGGGAAGATGGCATGCTGGAAGTGCAGGTGGATTTTGCTAAAAGCAATATCAATGCAGACTCACTGGCAGACAAGCTTCAGGTAGAGGATCTGCCGCATCCAGCCAAACCCAAGGAGGTAGAGCCACCCGCCTTATGGACACCGGAAAACCTGGTCCCGGTAGAGTTGGTCGAGGCCATTGAAGATAAGAAGATTGACCCACTCACCAAGGCAAAGGCGGTGTACAAACACTCCCTGGTGATGATGTCACGCCTGTTGGATAGTCCCACGGCAGAAAACATCCATACCGGTAAGGACGCGATCAAATCCATCACCAATCTGATCCTGTCAGATGATGCAACTGCCTATAACATGTTACGTATCACCAGCCACGACTTTTACACCTACACCCACTCGGTCAATGTGGGGGTCACCGCCATCATGTTGGCTAAGGAGCTATTCCGCCACTC
Organism: Chromatiales bacterium; assembly: GCA_028278145.1. GTDB lineage: Bacteria > Pseudomonadota > Gammaproteobacteria > Chromatiales > Chromatiaceae > JAAGZL01. The sequence continues at coordinate 10,878 of JANQEV010000047.1, forward strand.
TGACAGCCATGACCTGGGGGAACTGGGCGCAGGTTTTTTTCTGCATGATCTGGGCAAGATAAACATCGACTCAAAGATCATCAATAAACCGGCACGCCTCAATGAGGAGGAGATGTACGAGATTCGCAAGCATCCTTATCAGGGCTACAAGATACTGAAGGATGCCGATGCCCTGTCAGAGGAGTGCAAATACATCGTACTGCAGCATCATGAACTGAATGACGGAACCGGCTACCCCAAACGCCTGCAGGGAGACGAGATCCATGTCTATGGACGCATCTGCTGTCTGGCAGACGTATTCGATGCCCTTACCGCAGAACGCTCCTATAAACAGTCACTCCCCAGGTTCGACGCCCTGAAGCTGATGCGTGACGAGATGGAAAACCATTTTAGCCGTGAACTGCTGAATAGCTTCATCATGCTGTTCAAGTAGGACAACTGGTAGGCCGGGATAAGCGCAGCGTTCCCGGCTGGATATTGCAGGCCATTCGCCAGAAACGCT
>JANQEV010000080.1 GCA_028278145.1 Chromatiales bacterium
CTACAAAATATATCGCTTCAATATATATCGTAGCAATATATATGGGAAGATTGAAGCTGTCAAATCTGTTACCCTTGCGCACCATTTTCTATTTGCACAGGCAGCCACACCATGAATAGCATCCAGCTACGTTTGAACAAGAATCAGGACCGCCGTCTGCGCTTTGGACACAGCTGGATCTATAGCAATGAGGTGGACACCAAGGTCACGCCCCTGAAAGGTTTGCAGCCGGGACAGGCAGTGGATATTGTCAGCCATCAGGGTAAGTGGCTGGGCTCTGGATATGTAAATCCCCACTCACTGATATGTGCCCGTGTGGTGAGCCGGGACCGGGAACATCCCCTTAGCGCCTCCCTGCTGGTGCATCGTCTCAAGATCGCCCTGTCTCTGCGCGAGCGCCTCTATGCCAAGCCCTACTATCGCCTGGTATTTGGAGAGAGTGATGGCCTGCCTGGGTTGGTAGTGGATCGCTATGGAGATTATGTGGTAGCCCAGATCACCACTGCCGGAATGGAGCTATTCAAGGCCGAAGTGGTGGCTGCTATTGAAAAGGTGTTGAAGCCCAAGGCGGTACTACTGCGTAATGATAGCCAAGCACGGGTACAGGAGGGTCTGGATCAGTATGTTGAGATCGGCTCAGGAAGTGTGCCGGAGATGCTGGTCCTGGAGGAGAATGGCCTGAAATTTGAAGTGCACTCCCAGTATGGTCAGAAGACCGGTTGGTTTTTCGATCAGGCCGACAACCGTTCTCGTCTGTCCCGCTATATCCGTGGTGGCAGGGTGTTGGATGTGTGCAGCTATGTTGGTGCCTGGGGCGTGCAGGCTGCCGCCCTGGGCGCAGAAGAGGTGGTGTGCGTAGATACCTCTGCTACCGCACTGGAAATGGTGGAATCCAATGCGGCTTTGAACTCCATGTCTGAACGGGTGCAAACACTACATGCCAATGCCTTTGATTGCCTGCGGGATCTGCGTGGCGAGCGTGAGAAGTTTGATGTGGTGCTACTGGATCCGCCTGCGTTTATCAAGCGTCGTAAGGATATCAAAGAGGGTACCCTGGCCTATAAGCGTCTGAACCAGGCAGCTATGCAGGTTCTGGCAAAAGATGGCATCCTGGTTACTTCATCCTGCTCTCATCACATGTCCCAGGAAAATTTACTCCAACAGGTGCAACAGGCCGCACGGCACAATGACCGTTTTGTCCAATTCCTGGAGCAGGGGCAACAGGCTCCAGATCATCCCATTCATCCGGCTATCCCGGAGACCGCCTATCTCAAGACCTTTTATCTGCGGGTGTTACCAGCCTTCTGAGGTTGAAGTAAACCTGGGATGCGGGCACAAGAAATTACACTAGAGACAGCTAGCGGCTGGTGGACACCCGGGCAAAATTCATCAGGGCGCCACTAACCTGTTTCAATACTTCGGTGCAGCCGGTGATGTTATGGCGCCCAACCAGATAGGCTGGATCGTTGTAAGAGAGCCAAACCTGTCCCTTATCGTCCTGCCATACCAGGGCCTTTTGTGGCAGGTCAATAGCCGCACCCTGATTACACTGCATCAATGGTGTGCCTACCTTGGGATTGCCAAAAATAATCAGCTCAGTAGGACGTAGTTGCATACCTACGTCCATAGCACCATCTGAGTGATTGATTCGGGTAAACACCGTCATGCCCTTCTTGGTAATGGCGGTTTCGAGCCGGTCGGCTGTGGTAGATACATCATAGGCGCTTTTGATGCTTACCATGCCGCTGCCAGCAGCTACGACAGAGATGGACAGAAAAAACAGGCTAGTGACAAAGATTGAGAATCGCATGCTGTCTGCTCCTGATTTGTCGAGTGTTCCTTTTTTTCGATCTGATGCTGTGGTTGTCAGGTGCCGAGTATATGGGATTTCTGAGTGTGCAGGAGTTTGTTTCGGTGGGAATGTGAAGTTCGTCACTAGGGGCGGCAGGGATGACCGGTAGCTGACTGAGTAGTGAGAGGGTTGCAACATGAATTCTGCCTATACTCTGGAAGGGAGGCAGGTTTGGGAATAGCTGTGTGCAAAATAATAACCCCATCTGCAGATCTGTGCGTTATTAGTTGATGAGAGCTGCTTCTCGACTATATGGAGAATCAATAAATGAACATCAAGCACGTGTTACTTCTGCTACTGCTGGCCATACCATTGGAAGGATGGGCCAGGATCAAGCTCATAACTCTTCCTGTGCGGGAACGGGTGGAGATCCAACTGGATCATGCTAGTGCCACCCTGGTGGAAGAGGAGCGGATTGTCCCTCTGGTGCGGGGTATAAACCAGGTGGATTTTTCCTGGGCCAATACCCGTATCGACTCCGACTCTATTCTGTTTCGCATGTTGCCGGCAGTAAGTGAAGCTGAGGTGGATGCCAAGGTGTTGTCGGTCAGTTACCCACCCAATGAGAACGCCCTGGTGTGGAGTGTAGGGGCGGACAGATCAGGTTCGGCTCGGGTGCGTATCAGCTATCTGCTGGGAGGGCTGGATAAGAGTTTTCACTATCGGGCAGTGGCCAGCAAGGATGAGACCAGTCTGCGCCTGTCCCAGTTTCTGCGCCTGAAGAATTACTCTAATGAATCCTATGATCAGGGCCAGCTCTGGGTTGGGTTTGGTGATCGACTGCAGCGACCTGTAGGGCTGAATGAGACCAAGGATATGTTGTTAAAGCAGTATGCCGAGGTGCAGATTCAGAAGCGCTACACAGTGGATGTGAGTAAGTATGGATATATTCAGGAAGCCAAGAAGAAACTCAAGGTGCCCATGCACTATGTACTGAAGAATGATGCTGCCAATGGCCTGGGGCAGGCGGCTTTACCCTTTGGCAAGGCACGTATATTTCAGCAGGACGGCAAGGGTGGAACCACCTTTGTAGGTGAAGATTGGGGGCACTTTACTCCCCGGGATGATGAGATGCAGCTCTATCTTGGAGTGGCGAGAGATATCGTGGTGAAACGCACCATCGAGCGGCGTGAGCGTAAAAAAATCAGCGGTAATCTGTATAACTATGATGTGGTGGTGAAGTATGAGGTGGAGAACTTCAAGGATAAGCCGGTGACCTTGGATATCCAGGAACAGCTACCACGTCTGCGGGCGGAACTTGGCTTCAACAACAGGCGGGATGTGCAGTGGAGGCTGGGTGGAGAAACCACTCTACCGGGGTCGCCAGACGCTGAGAAATCAGATGCGGACAAGCTGCTGTTCCATGTGGGGTTGGAGGCGCGTAAAGGTGCTGACAAGGCAAAAAAACAGACCTACAGACTGCATCTTGTGCTGCAGAATGAGTGGAGGTAGAGATGAAAAATTTTAGACATACTATTGTATTGCTGTCTGTTCTGCTCATCTGTTCCGGAACTCTTTTCGGCAAGAACCTGGATCTCTCTACGGTGCCAGACCGGGACCAGGTGCAGCTGACCATCTATAACTCTGAAGATCTGACCCTGGTGCGTGAGACCCGGGTGGTGAGCTTCAAGAAGGGGATGAATCCCCTGCAGTTCTCCTGGGCCAACACCTTGATTGATCCAACCTCGGTTGAGTTGGAATTTCGGGATAAGGCGGGCCAGTTGCAGGTACTGGATACCACCTTCCCCCATGACAAGCCACAGATGCTGTACTGGAACGTGCAGTCAGACAGCAACACGGAGGCCAGGATTGAGATCAGCTATTTTACCTCCGGTATCAGCTGGGCAGGTGACTATGTGGTCATAGCTAATCCAGGTGAGACCGGTCTGCGTATGGAGGGATTTGTGCGGGTGAGTAACCGTTCGGGTGAACCGTATGAGAATGCCCAGGTACGGCTGGTGGTAGGCAAGATAAACCTGGTGGAGAAGATTGCCGAGCTGGCGCGGATGCCAGTTGCCAAGGTGAAGAAGATGGAGAAGCGGGAATACAAACAGCTGCGCCATAAGGCGGCACGCAGGGCGATGGCACCGGCTGCCATGGACGCAGTTGCCGGTATGGTGATGGAGGAGTCTGCAGTACCGAAACAGGTGGAGAAGGAGGGGTTGGGTGAGTACTTCCTCTATACCATCGAAGGCCGGGAAAGCATCCCCAATGGTTGGTCGAAACGCCTGCGCAGTTTTGATGCCGCCAAGGTGCCGGTAGAGGTGGTGTACCGTTATCGCAGGCAGGAGTATGGCAACAGCCTGGTGCGGCTCTATTTGTTGCGCAATGATGATAAGTCTGGACTTGGTTCCACCCCTATTCCCAATGGCAAGGTGCAGGTATTTCGTCAGAATGACAGTAATGGTTTGAGTTACCTGGCTACCAGGAGTATCAAGTATGTCCCTATTGGCGATCGTATTGAGCTCAATCTGGGTAAGGATCCGGAAGTGGTATTCGAATTGATCAAGGAGAAGGTGTTCCGGGACAATATTTGGGTACGGATTAAAAAGGGTCGGGTGTACAAAAAAGTGGGCGATGGCTCCTTTATTGTGGACCACAAGGGTACTGTGGCCGGATGGGATGAGCATCAGAAGTTCAACCAGCGTATCCGGAACTACACTGACCAGAGCATCCGGGTGGAGGTCAGGCGTGGTTATCCGGGAGATGTCACCTTCCGCAGTTGTCTGGATGCCAAATCCCACGACTATCGCAGCGTGGAGTTCTCCGCGGAGGTAGCAGCTGGTGGTCGGGCAGACCTGAGGCATGAGGTTATCACCCGCAATGGCTACAATGCCAAGCAGCAGAGGGTAAAGGTGGTTGGGGGATAAATGAGGGAGGCCCCCATAGTGGAATATGGGGGCCTCTATGTCTGATTACAGCAGTTAGCCTGTTCTACGGTGCCGGGATGGGTCCATATTCCAGCCCATCTGGCTGAGTCCATGGATCTCCTGTTTGATTCTGCTGCGGTGTGGCTCAGACAGCTGGGACCACTCTTCAGCAACTGTAATGGCATCTGGACTGAGGCTGCTCTCGGCATCTTCACCAAACATTAACCAGGCTGGATTTACGCCCAGAACCTCGGCTATCTCATTGATTTTACGTGGCCTAAGGCTTTTTCCGTTTTCTATTTTCTGGATTACGGCCTGGTTGGTGCCGGCTTGACGCGCCAGTTGCTCCTGGGTCCATCCCTTCTGCTGGCGTCGGAAACGCATGCGCTGACCAAGGGAACTAAGTTTTGTTGGATCTTCTATATTGATCATGGCGTAAATCATCCTTATCACATGATGTTCTGAGATAGATAGCGGCACCTCATAAAATATCTTTAATCCTTATTTTTCTGTCGGATATTCGCCTCAGGTCATATGTGTGGTGGTATCATACCGGCCTATGTTGTCTTACCCAGATATCGACCCGGTTCTGTTCTCAATTGGTCCGCTCAGCGTGCACTGGTACGGCTTTATGTACCTGGCAGGCTTCGTATTAAGCTGGGCCCTTATGCGGATGCGCGCTGAACGTATCGGGCTGAAAGATACTCCTCAGCGTATTGATGATCTGCTGTTCTATGGGGCTCTGGGCGTTATCCTGGGAGGGCGGGTTGGGTATGTCCTGTTCTATGGTATGGAGCGGTTATTGGATGATCCGCTCTACCTGCTGCGCATATGGGACGGGGGCATGTCTTTCCATGGTGGCCTGCTGGGAGTATTGCTGGCCATGTGGCTGTTTGGCCGCAGCGCCGGCTACCGGTTTTTTGAGCTGACCGACTTTATCGCCCCCATGGTGCCACTGGGGCTGTTTGCTGGCCGCATTGGTAACTTTATAAATGGTGAACTCTGGGGTAAGGCCGGAGATGTGCCCTGGGCAATTCAGGTGCCCTGTGGCCGCTTCCCGGATGCCTGTGACGGAGTCCAGAGTGGCCTCAGTGCCCCTCTGCATCCCAGTCAGTTGTACGAAGCTGGCCTGGAGGGCCTGTTGTTGTTTCTGATTCTGTGGCTATATTCGTCCAGGCCACGGCCCATTATGGCGGTCTCGGGGCTGTTTCTGCTGGGATATGGTGTGTTCCGCTTCGCAGTGGAATTTGTACGTACGCCAGATGCTCATCTTGGCTATCTGGCCTTTGACTGGTTTACCATGGGGCAGCTGCTTACCCTGCCAATGGTGATTGCAGGTGCCATACTCATCACCATGGCGTATGCACGACAAAGTAGAGATGCACAAATATCCTGATCTGATGCCATGCGTCAGGTCCCATGAGGCAATAAACAGGTTCAGGTTTTAATCGGCATGAAACAGTATTTGGAATTATGCAGGCGAATCATTGATGAGGGTGTCTGGATCGAGAACGAACGGACAGGCAAGCGCTGTCTCACGGTCATTAACGCCGATCTTCAATATAACGTTGCCGCCAATGAATTTCCGTTGGTTACAACCCGAAAAAGTTACTGGAAGGCCGCCATTGCAGAGTTTATTGGCTACATACGGGGTTATAGCAGTGCTGCAGATTTCCGTAACCTGGGTACCAAGACCTGGGATGCCAATGCCAACGACAACGAAGACTGGTTGAATAGCCCCCACCGTAAAGGCGAGGATGATATGGGGCGGGTCTATGGGGTGCAGGGGAGATCCTGGCAAAAACCGGATGGGGGTTTTGTGGACCAGTTGCGAAAGATCGTCGATGATCTGAGTGCTGGTATCGATGACCGCGGTGAGATAATGAGCTTCTATAATCCCGGCGAGTTTCATATGGGCTGCCTGCGTCCTTGTATGCACACCCATAACTTCTCCCTGCTGGGGGACACCCTCTATCTCACATCCTATCAGAGATCCTGTGATGTACCCCTGGGTCAGAACTTCAACCAGGTGCAGGTGTTCTTTTTCCTGAAGCTGATGGCCCAGATCACCGGTAACAGGCCTGGAATTGCCTATCACAAGATAGTGAATGCCCACATCTACGAAGATCAGCTGGAGTTGATGCGTGATGTGCAGTTGCAAAGAGAGCCCTATGCTCCACCCAAGTTACATATCAACCCTGATATTAAAACCCTGGAAGACGTCGAGACCTGGGTAACCATGGATGACTTTGAAGTGACTGATTATCAGCATCATGAGCCAATCAGCTATCCGTTTTCGGTTTAGTAGCTGAGTAGTACCCTTCTGTAATAAACAGAACCCAGATGGTAATCAAGGAGCCAGGAGACAGATTGACCTGGGTCTAAAATAGTATTGGGATTAGGTCTCTCCAAAGACTTTTGTGCCATCATCCGCAGCCAGGCTATCCCTGCAATCAACCCCCTAGTTACAGCCTTAAGCTCACATGTTACTTCAATAAGGAATGCTAGATATTTGATTGTTTAGTGCTGATTATCTTGCTTGTGCTTGACTTCTAAAACACCTGTAGACAGGCCATGAGTGGTCTGTATTATGTCTCCCGTTTGGTTATTTCTGAGCCCTCTTTTCAGGTGTATCGATTGGTAGTTTTAGAGGGTCAATAGAGTAGTTTTTTTAAATGGGGAGATTAGTCATGGGTAAGCATTTGTTGTTATGGATCGCTACCAGGGTCAAGGTTAAGCGCGCTCTGTTTATGATTGTTATTTCAGCTGTAGTATCTGCCGTGTCAGTGAGTAATGTGTATGCGGTTGCAGCTCCTAGCAATGCAGAGCTATATAAAATGATTCTGGAGCTGAAGTCTGAGCAGAAAAAGCTAAGGGCAGAGGCCAAAAAGGCCAAGGCAGAAGCTTTGGCAGCGAAAGAGGAGTTGGCCCAGGCCAAAACTGAAATCGCCTACATGCAAGCGCAACCGTCAGCTCCATCCCCTTCCAGGGGGCAGGATTCCACCGCGCAGGAGCAGGGGGATAGTGAGTATGCGCAATCCGCTTATGAATCCAAGGATGAGCTCTGGCGTATTGAGTTGGATAATTTCAACTGGACCATGCGTAATATGCAGCATGAATATGGCCTCACAGACATCGGAGGTGTACAGGATCGTGGGGCCGTAGGAAGTGTTCTCTCGATTGAGAAAGAGCGTGAGAATGGTAAACGACTGAGAATAAGCGGCCGACCTTTTGGAAGAGGTACCCCAGAATTCGGGTGGACTTACACCGGTTTTGATTCAACAGCCGGTGAAACATACGTAGGCCCAGGGCGTGCCACCTTTGTCAGCAGTGACAATAGTGAGAATGACGACTCTGATAATATAAACACCCTTGGAGTCGAAACTATAACCCCTGATGATCGTTTCACCAGGGCCGTTGCATCCTATGATTTTAACTACCGGGTACATGATGTGACCCTGGGTAAGACCATTGCTGACTCCGAGAGTTTTGCACTCAATCTTACCGGTGGTGCCCGTTATCTGGACATGGATCATGACTTTCGTGTGACCTATTCAGGTGGTGATTTTCAGACTGCTTTCACCTCCTTTGAGACCAGTGATGTTAGAGGTGCGGGTCTGCTGCTGGGTTCTGATCTGAAGTGGAAGATCTTTCCCCGGCTCAGTGCCAATTTTGGGGTTAAGGGCGGCATGGTGCTAGGTGATATTGAGACACAAACCTTTATCCCGGACGATGAGCCAGGCGTTCCCACCAATGTCCGATACGAAGAACGGCGTGTATTGCCATTTATTGAGGCTGGCGCATCTTTGACTTACAGCCACCCGATAGGTGGCGTATTGTTCAATGCCACCGTTGGTTACGAGATGGTGAACTGGTTTAATGCCATGGATTCACGCACATTCACTGACTCCCACATGGAGGCACAGAATATTCACCAGACCGGCGATATCAGTATGGACGGTGCTTATCTTAGGGTAGGTCTTAGTTACTAGTTTTATCTAGCGTAGAGGCGGGGGAGCCCTAGGACGACTTTGTGTCCTTGGGTTTTTTACCCGCCTCTACCCGACCTACATCCTTGACCCAGCGGTCGAAGCCACCGCGCATGTGGCTGACATTTTCAAATCCCATGCGCTTGATGGTCTGTGTGGCCAGGGCCGAGCGCCAGTCCAGGTTGCAGTAGAAGATGATCTCTTTGGCGTTGTCGAAGAAATCCTTGTAATAGATACAGTCCGGGTCGATCCAGAACTCTAGTAGGCCGCGTGGTACGTGGATGGCCTCGGGGATCTTGCCCTCGCGTGCCAGCTCACGTACATCCCTCAGGTCGATCAACAGCACCCCATCCTGCTGGATACGCTCATCCACCTCCTCCGGGGTAAGGGATTCGATCTCCTGTTCTGCCTGTTCTACCAGGGCCTTGGATCCAAGCTTCAGTTTCATCAGGTGACTGCCTTCGTATATCTCTCTTTGGTGTGAAGGATCACGATAGCAGAATGCCCTTGGCTACGCAGTCGGATTTGGCTGAATATGATCAATATTGTCACCGGGTTAATAGTATGGTTTTTACCTGGGTCTCTGAGTGCAGGGTCTTATGTACCGGGCATCTGTCAGCTATCTCTAGCAGGCGCTGTTTCTGTTCCTCGCTTAAAGGTCCGCTAAGCTCCAGTTCTCTGGTTATCCGGTCTACCTTGCCATTGGTTGTCTCGCAACTCTCACAGTCTGTGGCATGGATCTTGGCGTGCTCCAGATGGGTTGTAACCGCTTCCAGTGGCCACTTCTTGCGTGCGGCATACATATGCAGGGTCATGGTGGTGCAGGCACCGAGAGCCGATAACAGGAGGTCATAGGGGGAAGGTCCCAGGTCATTGCCGCCCACTGATGTTGGTTCATCTGCAATCATGGTGTGCTGGCCGGATCTTATCTCGGTATAGAAACTGCCCTGTTCGGTGCGTACGCTCACCTGGGTATCGCTGGGAAGGACGGCCTCTCGCTCTTCGGGCTGGATATATTTTCCTGCCCAGGCTGCAATCACTGCGCCCACATATGCCGCATCCTGGCGCTTCATCAGCAGGTGGTCGGCCTGGTCCAGGGAGCAGAAGCTCTTGGGGTGACGTGCGGTCTGGAATATCTCCCTGGCATTGTCTATGTCCACTGTCTCGTCAATAGGGGAATGAAACACCATGAGGGCACGGTTCAAGCCACTGATGTACTCCTTGGGCCGGGTGCTAAGCAGGTCTTCAATCAACTGTTGCTTGAAGGTAAAGCTACGGCCAGCCAGCGTTACCTCGGCACTGCCAGTCTGTTCGATTTCCATCTTCTCAGCGTCAAAGTGCTTTAGTACATGGGCGGGATCGTATGGGGCGCCGATGGTGGCTACTGCCTGTACCGATGGCATCTCGTGGGCGGCCTTGAGTACGGCAGCACCACCCAGGGAGTGACCGATGAGAATGGCGGGGGCTGAATACTCCTGTTGCATGAATCTGGCTGCTGCCAGCAGGTCCAGAACATTGGTGGTGAAGTTGGTCTCGGAGAACTCTCCCTCGCTGGCACCCAGGCCCGTGAAGTCAAAACGAAACACCCCTAGGCCGGCATTGGTCAGTTCCCGGCTGATGTGGTTTACGGCACGCAGCGTCTTGTTGCAGGTAAAGCAGTGGGCAAACAGGGCGAAGGCCAGGGGTTTGTTGTCTACCGGCAGATCGGTCTGGGCCGAAAGTTTCACTCCGTCAGTGCTGGAGAATACGAATTTGTTTGAGCGCATGCTGCCGTCTCCTGTTGTTGAGGCATGGTATGATCTCGTCCCATGAATCAGAACAGACCGATCATATCCATTATTGTAGCCATGGCTGAGAACCGGGTTATCGGCAACGACAACGCACTACCCTGGCATCTGCCGGCCGATCTGAAGCATTTCAAGGCCATGACCCTGGGCAAGCCCATCATCATGGGACGCAAGACCTGGGAGTCATTGCCAGGGAAGTTACCAGGTCGTGCCCATATCATAATCAGCTCCAACCCGGAGTACGTGGCTGAGGGCTGTGTGGTAGTGGACTCACTGGAAGCAGCTCTGGAAGCCGCCGGTGCTGTACCTGAGGTTATGATCGTGGGTGGGGCCATGCTCTATGCCCAGGCTTTGCCCGTTGCTGACCGGCTCTACATAACCGTCGTGGAGACTGAGGTGGAGGGAGACGCCAGCTTCCCGGAGTATGATCGGTCACAGTGGCAGGAACAGGCGTGTGAACGTCACACCAGTGATGAGCGTAACCCCTACGCCTACAGATTTCTTACCCTGTCACGTATCTGATACCTCATCGGTATCCAGTTGCCCGGTGATGCGGCGGCGGATATGCGACCAGGATACCCCGGCGCTGAGGATGCCGGCTATAACCAGTTCGGCTATATAGCTCAGGACCTTGATGTTATCCGTGGATATGGCCAGCAGGTCCACGATTAGCCAGATCAACAGACCGAAGAAGGCCAGGGCCAGGATTATTCCGAATGGCCCCAGCGATCTGAAGGTGGCACGCAACAGGATGGTCCAACCAATCAGCAGTACCACGCCGATAAATCCCTTCAGAATTGTGAACTGGGAGATATCCACCAGGGCCCAGTGGTAAAAGGAGTAGCCTTCCGGGTTATAACTGGCAAATACCAGTACCAGGGCTGCAATCAATCTTAGTAGAAAGCCCTGCCAGCTAAATGATGTTGTGGCCATTGTATCTCTCCGTAACAAATTATTGTGCCTTGACAGGCAGCAATCTTATTCATGATTTTTTGTTGGTTGCATGGTCCTGGGACATTTTAACTGATATAGCTTGGGCTGTTTCTTCTTTCTTATGCGGAGTGCTGTCAGCTCCCCTCCCCATAGGCAGCCACTATCCAGAGACCAGGCATCACCATGCCTGCCGTATCCCAGGGTGGACCAGTGTCCAAACAGTATGCGCTGGCCCCTGCTGGCGCGTTCTGGCATCTCATACCAGGGGATGAGGGAAGGATCCTGGGTGCCTGGGGCGCCACTATCCCTAAGTGACAGTGCCCCATCCTGTGTGCAGAAGCGCAGACGGGTAAAACAGTTGGTAATAAAGCGCAGGCGTTCTATGCCTTTGAGCTCCGGATCCCAGCGTTCTGGCATGTTTCCATACATGTGCTGGCAGTAGTCGTGGAAATCGTCACTCTGTAACATCGCCTCCAACTCGGCAGCGCACTCCAGGGCGGTGGGTATATCCCACTGTGGTGGCAGACCGGCATGGACCATGCTGATGTTGCGTTTCTTGCTGTGATGCATCAAGGGGCGGTGGCGTAGCCAGTGCAGCAACTCTTCCCGGTCCGGGGCGTTCAGGACCTGGTCCAGGGTATGCCTGGGATCCTTATGTTTGTCCACATCCTGAGACATGGCCAGAAGATGCAGATCATGATTACCCAGCACGATCTTGGCCCGAGATCCCAACCCTTTCACAAAGCGCAAGACCTTGAGGGAATCCGGGCCACGGTTCACCAGGTCACCGGCAAACCATAGTTTATCCTGGTCCGGATCGAAGTGAATCAGGTCCAGAAGGTGGCGCAGTTGGTCATAGCAACCCTGGACATCACCTATTGCGTAAACAGCCATATCTGGTGCTTACCTCTGGTAGAGCCTTAGTGTAGAGAGCATGATGTGGCGGTGGGTGATCCAACATTTACTGGCGTTCTGCATGCGTCGAAACATTATCGGTAGAGGGGGGTAATTGCAAGTTGATTCAGGTTTTTTTCCGGCTGGTCGATATAGCTGGAAACAGGGCAGTTGTCAGGATATCCGTTATGAAACGATTATATTTTATTGTAACTATGTTACTTGCGACTTGGGGTCAGTCGTGGGGTGCTGATCTCTCTCCCATGCTGTTGGCAGCCGCCGCTGATGGTAATTCCCATATGGTACAGCAACTGCTGGCCCAAGGTGGGGATGCTAATGCCAAGAATGGCGCTGGCCGGCCAGCCCTGGTACTGGCGGCATTCAATGGCAATGAGCGTACGGTCAGGGCACTGCTGGCAGCAGGTGCAGATGTAAATGCAGTGGATGGTGCCGGTGCCAGTGCAGTTATGGAGGCGGCTGCCTTTGGTCATGCTGAGGTGGTACGTATGCTGATTCAGGCCGGGGCCGATCTGAACCTGAAGAACAAGGCCGGTGCCGGTGCCCTGCAGCGGGCCGAGAAGGGCAAGCATAAGGAGGTTCAGAAGTTGTTGTCGGATGCTGGGGCGTCCTAACGTCTGGAGTGCAGTACCATATCTCTGGCAGTGTCCAGGGCTACCTGCAGGCTTCCCTGATTGGCTTGGCCTGTGCCAGCCAGGTCCAGAGCGGTGCCATGGTCTACTGAGGTGCGGATTATGGGTAGGCCCAGGGTGATATTCACCGCATGTCCAAACCCCATATGTTTCAATACCGGCAGTCCCTGGTCGTGATACATGGCCAGTACCGCGTCTGCCTGCTCCAGATAGTGGGGGGTAAACAGGGTGTCGGCTGGAAGTGGACCGTTAAGCCGCATACCCTCCTGACGTAACTGTTCCAGTACGGGAGTAATAATATTGATCTCTTCCCGGCCCAGATGTCCGCCCTCACCAGCATGGGGATTGAGTCCACATACCAGGATTTTAGGGGAGTCGATTCCAAATCGTCTCTGTAACTCGCTGTGCAGTGTACGGGTGATCTGTTCCAGGAGTTGTGGGGTGATGGCAGGGCTGATTTCTGCAAGCGGCAGATGTGTGGTAACCAGAGCGACCCTCAGGCCTTCGGTGGCCAGCATCATTACCGGTTTGCCCTGAGTCAACTCTGCCAGAAATTCTGTATGGCCGGTAAATGGGTGGCCAGCATCATTGATGATTCCTTTGTGCACCGGTCCAGTAACCAGGGCATCGAAGTCACCCCGTAAACAACCAGTAGTGGCCTGGCGCAGACACTCCAGGACATATCCTGCATTTTTCGGATCAAGCTGACCGGGGGTAACTGGATGCCCTAAGGCTATGGGAAGCACCCATAGTTTTCCAGCCTGTGGAGAGTGGTTGGGGCTGTCCAGGCCAATCTCTTCTATCTCTAATGGCAGGCTAAGAAGTCGGGCACGGTCAGTGAGCAGTTGTGGATCAGCCGCTACCACCAGGTTAGCATCCAGCATCTGCTGTGCCAGCTGGACACACAGGTCCGGGCCTATGCCAGAGGGCTCTCCTGGAGTGAATACAATCCTTGGATTCTGCCTATTCATGTATGTTGGGCATGGTGGTTAGGCTGATTGGGTCTGGAATTGGTTGTTGTGGGCCTTATGGATCGTCCAGGCGGATCTCTACGTATGCTTCATCTCGCAACCGGCGCAGTAGTAGTGCTGTCTCTTCCACTGCCTTGCGTTTGTGGATGGCTTCCCGGGCCTGAGAGCGCTGGATGTCTCCGGTGCGGTCATGCCGACGTCGTTCCATCACCTGTATGATATGCCAGCCATACTGGGTGCGGAATGGCTTGCTTACCTCATTCACTGCCAGCATCTTCATCTGCTGTTCAAAATCTGGCACCACATCACCCGGGTTGATCCATCCCAGTTCACCACCCTTGATGGATGAGGCTTGATCATCTGAATGAGATCTGGCCAGGGCGGCGAAATCCTCACCACCATCCAGGCGTTGCTTCAACTGCTCCAACCTGATTCTGGCGTCGTCGTCTGAAGTGATTTCACTGGTGCGTACCAGGATGTGGCGCGCCTTGGTCTGTTCTACCAGGTTATTAGGATTGCTGCCTTTGTAGTCAGCCAGCTTGATGATATGGAAACCGCTGGAGGTACGTATGGGATCTGTTATATCCCCGCGATTCATTTTTGGTACCACGTTGGCAAAGACAGAAGGTAGTTGGTTGGCTGCACGCCAACCCAGGTCTCCACCCTCCAGGGCCTGTTGACCATCTGAGCTGGAGAGCGCCACGTTCTGAAAATCGGCCCCAGCCTTGAGCTTCTTGACCAGTTTCTGAGCCTTGCGTTTAGCAGCCTGTATCTTATCTGCGGATGATCCTTCAGGTGTGGCAACCAGGATGTGCAGCAGGTGAAAGGCGGTCTTTTTCCCCTGCTTGCGCATCCCTTTGGCTATGTAGGTGTCGAT
>JANQEV010000130.1 GCA_028278145.1 Chromatiales bacterium
TGGTCTCGGTGAGGCCGTAGCCCTGAACTATGGGTACGCCAAGGCCGATAAACATGTGTGCGATATTCTCGGATAGGGGAGCACCACCGGAGATGGCTATGCGCAGACGCCCGCCCAGTTTCTCCTGAATCTTTCCGGCCACCAGCTTTTCATATAGTGGCCACAGCATTAGTGATGCGGTCCAGGGCGCGCGCCCCTGTTCATGTTCAAACTTCTGCCAGCCGCAGTTCATGGCCAGATGGAATAGTCTGCGTTTTATCTTGGGACCGGCATGCAGTTTGTCCTGGATCTTGGCATACACCTTTTCGAATATCCTGGGAACAGATATCAGTACCGTGGGTTTGATCTCCAGCAAGTCTTCGCCCAGTTGCGGGATGGAGCGGGAGTAGGCCACCTCGGCTCCGGTGACTATGGGCATGTAGTAGCCTACGGTGCGTTCCAGGGTGTGGGACAGGGGTAGAAATGACAGGAACAGGTCATGGGTGAACATGGGAACCATCTGAAGCCCGGCCTCAATATTCCACAGCATATTACGATGGCTCAGCATCACTCCTTTGGAGCGCCCAGTGGTACCTGAGGTGTAGACGATGGAGGCCAAGGCATCTGAGGCAATATCCGCCACTGTATAAGTGCTGTATTGCTGCGGCAGCCATTCATCCACACTCTTTACCAGGTCGCCCATCTCTTTCGGATCCACCTGGTCAATGGTGACGATACGGGAAAGCGCTGCCAGCTGTTCCTGGATCTGCTGCAATTCTTCCCACTGCTCTTCGGTTTCCAGCAGCAACAGGCGCACCCCGGCATCCTGCAGTATGTAACCGATGTTTTCTGCCCGATCATTGGTATATATGGGCACGGTTACCAGGCCCAGGCCCTGTGCGGCCAGATCGAACATGGCCCATTCCACGCAGTTGCGCAGCATCAGTGCCACCCGGTCACCCGCTTCCAGCCCTTCCTGCTGGAAGGCCGACTGCCAGCGCGCCACCTCTCTGGACATGGTGCGCCAGTCTATGTCCTGCCATACACCACTGGCCTCATTGAACTGGATGTACGCTACCTTGCCTGGTGTACGATGCACCCGTTCCCTAAAGACTGCCCCTATGGTGTCCGCATCCTGCAGTGATATGTAGTCTGTTCTTTGAATATTTATATCATTGTTCCAGTCGGTACCGGCGGTACCGTCTCTGCTAAGAATGCGGTTGGTAAGACCTGCGGTATATTTCATATATCACACCTTTAGCTCAGCCCAACCGGAGTCGGGGCTGAATTGTTCTCCATGGAGTTGCTCCAACTGTTGCAGGCGCTGTAGCTCCTTTTCTACGCCCTTACTATATATATAGTTCATGGGGCCGCCGCGGAAAGGGGCAAATCCGGTGCCAAAGATAACCCCGGCATCCAGCAGATCGGCATCTTCCACAATCTGTTCCCGCACGCAGGCCACTGATTCGTTCAACAGACGGAATATCAGACGATCGGCCAGATCTCTCGGGGTGTTGAGTGTCTCCTCTGAACCTTCATGTACCGCCTTACCGTTCTTGTAGCTGTAAAAGCCGGTTCCGGATTTGGCTCCCAGTTTTTTCTGTTTTACCATAGTTTCCAGCTTCTCCGGTACCTTCAGATTGAAGAATGGTGACAGCTTCTCGGCTACGGCCAGGCAGATGTCCAGGCCTACACGATCGGCCAGTTCCACCGGACCCATGGGCATGCCAAAGTCGGTGGCTGCCTGGTCAATGGCTGGTGCCGGGATTCCTTCGGACAACAGTTCCATCGCTTCCAGCAGATAGGGCATAAGAATACGGTTGACCAGAAAACCAGGGCTGCTTTTTACCGGCAGTGGCAGACGATCCACACGGCGGGCAAAGGCTGCACCCTGTTTGATCAGTTCCGGAGCGGTATCTTTGCCATGTACTACCTCTATGAGCTGCATCTTGGCCACCGGGTTGAAAAAGTGCAGCCCGATCAGGCGTTGGGGATTTTTCAGTGATTCGCTTATGGTCTCCAGCGGGATGCTAGAGGTGTTGGTGGCCAGCAGGGTGTCCGGGCGTACCTTTGCCTCCAGTTCCTGGAACAGTGCCTGCTTGGCGGCGGCGTCTTCAAAGATCGCCTCGATTACCACATCGGCATGAGCGGCGCCGTAGCCCTTGGGATCTGGCATCAACCGGTCCATGGCCGCCTGTACCAGGCGGGGTTTTTTCAGCTTCTTCTTGAACAGGGCGTGGGCGCGTCCCATGGCCTTGGAGAGGTACTTGGCTTCCCGGTCCTGGATGCTGACCTGCATCCCCTTTAGTGCACACCAGGCTGCAATATCACCACCCATGATACCGCCACCCACCACATGCAGACGGGAGGGCTTGAATCCACTGCCACTACCCAGTGATTTCAACCGTTCCTGCAGGAAGAACACCCGGATCAGGTTCTGGGAGGTATCACCGCTGAGGAGATTGGCCAGATTGGTTGCCTCGCTGGCGTACATGGCCCGAGGATCGTCGGCATGCTTCTTCCAGTGGTCTATAAGGGCAAATGGTGCCGGATAGTGTTCCGGTATTGCCCGTTTGCGTACCTCTTTTTCCAGATATTTGGATATGAGTCCCCGCGCTGGTTTCAGATTCAGCAGGACATGATAGAAGGCAGGTCTGCGCTTGTGGGGCATGCGGGTAATCATATCGGCCGCTGCTGCCATGAGCTGGCGCTCAGGTGCGGTGCTATTGACCAGACCCATGGCCTTGGCGGCACGGCCATTGATGCTGCGCCCGGTGAGCATGAAGTTGAGGGCGGGCAGAGGGCCGGCGCGCTCAATGCTGCGCACGCTGCCGCCATATCCCGGGAACAGTCCCAGCTTTACCTCGGGAAAGGCCAGCCGGGTGGATTCATCATCCCGGGCTATGCGGTAATCGCAGGCCAGGACCAGCACCAGGCCTCCACCCAGACAGAAACCATGGATCAGGGCCAGGGTCGGTACACTCAGGTCTTCCAGGCGTTGGAAGATACGGTGTACCCCTTTGATATGTTGTTCAATGGCTGGTTTATCGGTATTGGCCTGGAAGCTCTTTACATCGGCGCCAGCGATGAAACCGCTTTTTTTGTCCGACAGGATGATCAGGCCTGCAGGTCGGTCATTGTCAATCTGCTCCAGTATGGCATCGAACTCCTCCAGTGCCTCATGGGAGAGGATATTGACCGGGCTGTCCAGATGATCGAAGTGGAGCCATGCAATCCCGGTAGCGTCTGTTTCCAGTCTCCAGTGTTTGCTCATGATCCGGCCTCCAGCAGCATTGCTCCACCCTGGCCACCACCTATACACAGGCTGGCGATACCACGTTTGGCGCTGTTATGTTGCAGGGTCTTGAGTAGATGCAGCACGATCCTGGCGCCGCTGGCACCTACCGGGTGACCCAGACTTACGGCTCCGCCATCCACGTTCAGGCGTTCTTGTGGGATGGGAACAAACGGGGTGTCTATGCCCAGCTCCTGCTGCATATAGTCTGCATCCTTCCAGGCCTCAAGACAGGCCAGCACCTGAGTGGCGAAGGCCTCATTGATCTCCCAGTAATCTATATTGCTGCCATCGCCACCATTACGCTGCAGCAGCCTGGCCATGGCATGTACCGGTCCCAGCCCCATCTGGGATGGGTCCAGGGCCGACCATTGGGTGTCCACCAGTCGTCCCAGTACCGACAGGTTGTGTTGTTTGACCGCCTGCTCCGATGCCAGCAGCAGCACTGTAGCACCATCGGTGACCTGGGCGCTGTTGCCTGCGGTTACCTTGCCCACCGGGCGGTCGAATACCGGCTTCAGTCCGGCCAGTTTTTCCACGCTGCTATCGGGGCGTATGCCGTCATCCTTCTCGTAGAGTTTTCCCTTGCTGTCGTAGATGGGTTCAATCTCATCCAGACGCCCTTCCTTTCCGGCCTGATCCAGGCGTTGATGGCTGGTTACCGCGAAGCTGTCCATCTCCTGTCGGGATATGTTGAAGCGCCAGGCCAGTTTCTCTGCGGTCTGTCCCATGGAGAGGCCCACCACCGGATCGGTCAGTCCCCGTAACAGGGCAATGATCAGTTGGAAATGGTGTGGACGGAGTGCCGCCAGCTGTCTGCCCTTGTCTACAAAGCTTCTGGCCCGGTTCCAGTGGGCCAGCCAGGTCACCATGCGATTATTCAGCAGTACCGGGTGGTGGCTCATGGCCTCGGTACCGCCGGCCAGGACCAGATGGGAGCGTCCACTGGCGATGTCCTGGGCCGCATTGTCCAGGGCCTGCATGCCGGAGGCACAGTTGCGTTGCACCGTCCAGGCCGGAACCAGGTCACCGCAGCCGAGACGCAGGGCCACGATGCGGGCGATATTGGCCTCATCCGGTCCTGAGGAGACACAACCCAGGATTACCTCGTCCAACTGCTCTGGCAAAAATGGCTGACGGGCGAGTAGGGGGCGGCTGGCAGCCACCGCCAGGTCGGAAGCACGGAAGGGTCCGGGGCCACTACGGGCTTTGAGAAACGGGGTACGGCTGCCGTCTACGATGAAAACTGGTTTTGCATAGGTGCTCTCTGTCATTGCCGTTCCTTAAATATCGATCCCTTTGGGTTATCTGGCGCCCTGGTCCTGGGTTCAATCATGTAGGCCAGAATAAGCGATAGCGTATCTGGCGTGAGTATCTATCTGGTCGGTATACGGTTCTGCCGGGAACGCAGCGCTTATCCCGGCCTACAATTGTGATGATCTTTAAATTTGGCCACGACTCCTGAATTGAATCTCTTTCCATCTCTATGTTCTCTGAGGTTAATTGGGTTGCAGGTAATTAACCCTTCGATTTTTCTGCCGCTTTAACCCTGGGCTTGGGTGTTGCCTTGCATTTCAGGTCTTTAAAAGCGTCCACCTGAATCACCTGGTCCCGCAACTCCTCGGCTCTGGCCAGTTTATCTGCCTGGTCCTGGGTAATAACACCATGTTCCAGAGCTTGCTCAACCAGGCTTAGTTCGCCCTTGCGACTGATGCGTCCCGCATGCCTGGCATCACGCAACAGCTTCTCCACCGGTGCTGCAGCAGATGCAGCCTCCAGGGCCAGGTCCAGTAGTCCTGACCTCTCACTCGGATTGCTGGAGGTGTAGATATATTCGGTCAGGTGATCCCTGGTTTCGCTCGGTTGCAGCAGTAGTTTTGCCGCTGCCTTGTCCATGCGATCAGTGGGGCGATGGAAGCGCAGGCCGGTGGGGAATACCAGGAACCTTAGGATCCAGGCCAGGGGGCGTATTGGCAGATTTCGGAACAGTCCACGCAAAGCCTCTTGCATACGGTAGAGTGAATCCTCCATGGCCCACTGCATCAGGGGCAGTTCCTGTTTTCGTTCGCCAGTGCTGATAAAGTGTTTGAGGGTGGCGCTGGCGATATAGAGCTCGCTAAGGAGATCACCCAGCCGGGCGGAGAGTCGTTCTTTGCGCTTGAGTGCTCCTCCCAGAGTCATCAGGGCTACGTCGGCAGAGAGGGCAAAGGCGGCGCTCATCCAGTTGAGGCGTTGAAAATAGAGCCCGGTAATGCCTGATACCGGCTTACGGGAGAGGCGACCGTGGCTGAGTCCAAGCCATGTGGTGCGGGCAATATTGGTCATTACGAATATGATATGGCTGAATAGCGCCTGGTCGAATTGTCTGACGGCCAGTTCTTCATCATCTTCATGTACTGCCTCCATCTCCCTCAGGATATGGGGATGACAGCGGATAGCGCCCTGGCCAAATATGATCATGCTACGGGTGAGAATGTTGGCGCCTTCTACAGTTATGGCGATGGGTATGGCCTGATAGGCGCGTCCCCATAGATTGGCCGGTCCCAGGCAGATGCCGCTGCCGCCCTGAATATCCATGGCATCATTTACCACCTGGCGATAGCGCTCTGTGGTGTGGTACTTGATGATGGCGGATATAACGGACGGGTTTTCACCGCTATCCAGCCCGTCCAGCGTGAGATGACGGGTAGCGTCCATCTGATAGGTCATGCCAGCGATGCGGGCCAGGGCCTCTTCCACACCCTCGAAGCGGCCGATAGGCATACCGAACTGTTGCCGCACAGCGGCATAGGCACCGGTGTAGCGACAGGCCATCTTGCCAGCACCAGTAGAGAGTGCCGGTAGTGAGATGCCGCGACCTTCCGACAGGCTCTCCACCAGCATGCGCCAACCCTGCCCTACACGTTTCTGGCCGCCAATGATGAAGTCCATGGGGATGAATACATCCTTACCCAGGGTCGGGCCGTTCTGGAACGGGATGTTGAGCGGCATGTGGCGTTCGCCCACCTCCACTCCCTCGGTGTCGCGTGGGATCAGGGCTACGGTTACTCCCAACTGTTCGGTGTCTCCCAGCAGGTGGTCAGGGTCTTCCAGCTTGAAGGCCAGGCCGATCAGGGTGGCTACTGGCGCCAGGGTGATGTAGCGTTTGTCCCAGTTCAGGCGAATGCCCAGGGTTTCCTTACCTTGATATGTGCCATTGGTAACAATTCCCAGGTCTGGGATGGCGCCGGCATCGCTGCCGGCCTTGGGGCCGGTCAGGGCGAAGCAGGGGACCTCTTTACCCGATGCCAGTCCATATAGGTATTGTTCCTTCTGTTCCTCGGTTCCATAGTGCAGCAGCAGCTTGGCTGGCCCCAGGGAGTTGGGTACCATCACGGTAACAGCAGCGGCGATACTCTTGCTCGCTATCTTCATTACGATGGTAGAGTGGGCCAGGGCGGAGAACTCCAGTCCCCCGTAGCTTTTCGGGATGATCATGCCAAACAGTCCGGAGTCCTTGATGAACTCCCAGACCTTGGGTGGCATGGCCTGGTCGTGATGGGTGATCTGCCAGTCGTCCAGCATCTGGCATAGCTCTTCCACCGGGCCATCTAAGTAGGCCAGTTCTTCGTTGCTCAGTTCTGATTTGGGATATCGCAGCAGGCGGTTCCAGTTTGGATTACCGCTGAACAGTTCGCCATCCCACCATACATTGCCTGCCTCCAGTGCCTCCTGCTCGGTCTTCGACATCTTCGGCATGACCTTGCGAAACTGATGCAGCAGAGGAGTACTGATCCACTGGCGCCGTTGTTCTGGTGCCAGATATATAGATAGACAGATAGCGTACAGAATCCAGAAGAATAGAGCCCAGCCCAGTGTAAGAAGGGATATGGACTGAAGTACGATCAGCGTAACCGGTAAGGTAATAATCCAGACACTGGCCTTGGCTGGCTTATAGGCCAGGGTCCACAGTGTCGCCAATACCAGAAAAATGCCAAATATGGTCACTGCACAGTCTCCTGAGAATTATGAATGGAGTTGTTGCTTTTGTTGTTTTCGTTATCCATATGCCGCTACTTGTGGTCCATCAAATTCCGATTGAATAAATCCTGCTCCCTGGGTTATTTGATTGTTTTGTGTACTTGCTAGTTCCAGGTCTGTATCTGATGCGGGCATTTGATAATACCCAAATATAAATATATCTACGAAAGTATAGACCAAACAGAGTTACTCTAAGGTTATTCGGGCAGGCCTATCCCAGTGATTTTTATATCGGGGATTCAAATGTTAGGATGGAGGCCGGCAGGTGTTGGAACGCATCTGTTTTTTTATGCATGCCTGAGTTTGCAGTTACTGATGGTGTCATCAGGCCAGGATAAACAGTTGTTGATTATATGGGCGGGTATTTATTTTAATCTTTATGAATATTGTTCTAATTGGAATGCGGGGCGCAGGCAAATCCAACATTAGTCGACGCCTGAGTTTTCTCACCAAACGTCCTGTGCTGTCTACAGATCTGCTGATTGAATATGATAATGGTGGTAAGTCCATCCCGGATATTATCTCCGAGTCCAATGGCGACTGGCAGAAATTCAGGGAGTTGGAGTATCAGGTGGTGCAGAAAATTGCGCTAATGGATAATGCAATCATTGACTGCGGTGGGGGTGTCATTGTGGATGTGGATGATGACGGAACCGAGATCTACAGTGAGCGCAAGGTCAATCTGCTGAAGGCCAATGGTCAGGTGGTTTGGTTGAAAGGCGACATTGAACGCCTTGCAGCCAAGGTAAAAGGGGATCAGCGCCGCCCCACACTGGATGAAACCAGGTCGGCCCAGGAACTGATGCAGCGCCGCCTGCCATTTTATGAACAGGCGGCTGACATTGTTATCAACATCGAGGGAAAACGCCGTCGTAAGATCACCCGTAAGATCTACCGTCGCTTCTATAATCAGGATCCGCCTGACATTACGCTCTAGCCCGCATATTGCACGAAGGCGAACATGGGTTTGTAGTAACTCGCATGTTAAACAGCATGGTAGAGTTATTTTGATGCATTTTCGAAAAACAGAGTTTGTACTGATCGGTTTTCTGACCCATCTGGCTTCACATCTTAAGCGATCCCCCTTGAACCATAGCTACGGCTATGTTTCTTCTGGCGATCACTTAACCTGTTTTGCCAGCTAGCCCAGAAATC